>JAOZNZ010000088.1 GCA_029933535.1 bacterium
GTAAAATCATAAAATGATAAAATCTTTAAATCGTAAAATAATATATGGCAGTAACTTTAAAACAAATTGCAGATGTAGTTGGCGTACATGTGTCAGTAGTATCACGAGTACTAAATGACAAGGATGGTGAATTTGATTACACAGAGAAGCGGAAGAAAGCGATACGCGAGACTGCTCGAAAACTCGGTTATGTTCCGAATATATCAGCCAGATCAGTAAAATCGGGTGCTTTTGGCTGTGTAGCTTTGCTTGTGAGCAGCCATGGTGAAAGGAGTTATTTACCGAATCGTTTGCTTGTCAGCATGCATAAGGAACTTGAGAAGAATGAAAAACATCTTCTGCTTACAAAACTTCCTGATGCAACCAGTGAAGATTACTCTAGGACGCCAACTGTTTTGAAAACATTAATGGCCGACGGATTGATATTGGATTATACACATCACGTATCACCTGAAATCATATCACGGATTGAAAAATTTATTCTGCCAAAAGTATGGATAAACACCAAGCGTGAGACCGATTGTGTATATCCTGATAATTTAAAAGCAGGAATGGAAGCAACGAATAAATTAATTGAATTAGGTCACAAAAGAATAGCTTATATTACCGATGTGTCTTACCAAACCAGTAAATTCGGCGAGCATTACAGTATTTCTGACAGATATGAAGGTTACGCGCGTGCAATGAAAAAAGCCGGTTTAAAACCTATGAAGTTTGATGGAGAAGGGAAAATTATCGGAAAAAACCAGCAGGAAAAATATTTTACCGAAATCTTATCATTAAAAAATCGACCGACGGCGATTGTATTGTACTGGTCATCGTTAGTTCCGGCGATATTAAGTTCTGCTAGAAAAATTGGAATAAAAATTCCTGATGAACTTTCTATAATAACTGTTTCAGGATGCACAGCTCAAAATGATGGTTTGTGTGCTGACGCGATGATAGAGCCGGAAATAGAAATGGGAAAAGAATCGGTAAAAATGTTAATTGAAAAAATTAAAAAACCTGATAAACAAATCAAATCGCTTCTTCTCAATTTTTCATATTTTGAAACAGGCACTGTAAAAAAATGTTAACAATTCTTTTTCGAGCGCCCACTAATTAAACAATGTATGAAATCGAATTTTTTTGGGATCTCTCGAATTCAAACATGTTATTGATTTTGGAACACCAGGCAGTAAATCAAAATAATTATCAGAAAGCACAGCTTTGCCATTGTCCCTGAAATGTACCCCGTGACAATATGTCTTGCTGATGAACTGAATTTTTTTTCCTTTGACTGTAACGCGAATATCAGAGTCAGGAATTGCGAGCTCACGGTAGGGGACAAGCAACCAGGTGTTAGTGTCCAAAACTACATTTCTCTTGGTTATGTATGCGGTATAAATCCATTCGCGGGGATCCATTACCTTCTTACCTGCAATCATTTCGCTTCCTATCTCTACCATACTGTTCGCGTCAATACAAAATGCTTTTGATTTCATTTTTGAATCTGAACCATCGACACGCATCCAGCCATAATGTACACTGAGTTTTAATTGTTTCAAGGTGTCATTCACAACACGTGTCACTAAATTTTTCCCTCTTTGCCGCACAATTGTTTTTACCTGAGCGTTGGCATTACGAATCCAATAATAACTTGGTTTGCGCCTTAGGTAATAGTCAATTGGTGTCCAGCCGGTTTCCCCCCAACAGTCGTTGTACATCCAGATGAGTGCACCCTGACAGTCGTCATACTGATCATTTTTACGAAAGCGCAATGCCTCGATAGTCTTACCGTACATTAATGCCTGGAACATCTGCCCATAGAGAATGTAATCCGAAATATTTAATTTTTCAGGATTCGTGTAGTGCCGCCGGATTCCCGCCGGAGTAGTATCTTTCTCGTGTTGATTTGTATGTTCTTTCCACGCTCTGGAACCGACGTACAGTTCCTCCGAACTCAGATATTGCTTTATTGAGTCAAGATGACAGGGACCAATTACGCCGTATTCGCTTACAAATCGAGCTTTACATTCGTCGAAAACTTCGTGAGCAATACGCCGGTTGATATCTTTGTTCATAGTAAATAACATCCACCAATGACAATCTCCGGCAGTTTCTGAGTTTGGTGCTTCACCGCCACAAGGACTTCCCGGCCAGTAGGGACGTTTTGGATCAAGAGATTGACAAACATCCGGCAGAACCCGGTTATAAAGAATAGAGCCGCCTAATTTCAGGTTTTTGTCACTAAAACTTTTTCCATTGTTCCACCATTCATCAAATCCCCACACATTCTCATTATTGCCGCACCAGAGAGCAATGCAAGGATGGTGTCGAAGCGACATTACAACCTTTTCTGCTTCATCACGGATGGCAGAACGAAAATCTGCATCGTAATCCGGATATTCTGAACAGGCAAACATAAAATCCTGCCAAATCAATATGCCCCTGCGGTCGCATGCATTGTAGAAGTCGGGTGATTCATAAACACCTCCCCCCCAAATTCGCAACATATTAATATTAGCATTTTGCGCCTCTGCGATCAGAGTGTCATATTTTTTCTTGTCAACTCTGGCAATAATCGCATCTGCGGGAATCCAGTTTCCTCCTTTGCAGAATATATCATGTCCATTTACACGAATGCAGAAACGCTTGCCGGCGACCGGCGAGGCTGAACTGTCAATTTCTACTGTTCGAAGGCCGATATTCATTTCACGCTTGTCGCACACTTTCTCGTCGCATACAATGCTTACAGTTACGTGATAGAGGGGTTGGTCTCCCATACCGTTAGGCCACCATAGCTGCGGGTTCGGTATTTTTAACTTGCAAGCTAACGTTGAACGGCCAACTTGTGCATCAAAGTTTATTTTGTGGATAATCTTTTTTTTCGAGGGCGATGTGATGATAAGTTCCATATTGCCGTTTCGTTCACTCCACGGGTGAAGGTTTTCTATAATCACTTTGGAATTAAGTAAGACATCATTTTTTTCAATCTGCGTATCGAGATGAACATCATGTAAAACTATACCGGAGTGTGCCTCAAGATGTACGCCTCTCCAGATTCCGATGTTAGGAAGAGCATCAACCCAATCCCAGCCATAAGTAAACTGCGGCTTACGCAAATGATTTATCCCGGGGAATTTCATTCTTTCACCGTAAATATCTTTTTTGTTGGCAGCTTTCGGTCTAAGTGCTTTGGGCAACAACTCCGCTCCCGAAGTAACCCTTACAACGAGAATATTTTTGCCTTTCCTGATCTTTTGGTTTACGTCAAATACACATGGCACAAAAGCGTTTTTTGACTCACCGATTAATGTTCCGTTCAGGAATACCTGAGCATACAAATCCAAACCATCGAATACAAGCTGCTGACGTTCATGTTTGATGAATGACGCGGTAATTTCAAAAGATTTCACAAACCACCATGATCTTTTTTCAGGCCACCGGCTTTCTCTGGCATTGAGACCGACTAATGGTTCGTCAAGTCGGCCTGCACGCATAAGATCAAGATGTATTTCTCCGGGTACTATTGCAGGCAACCATCCTGAGCGAGTTTTAGTTATTTTTTTAAGTCCAGTGATGTTTTTACATGAAAGAGTTTCATCCTTGACTTTCCATTTTCCGTCAAGTGAGATGTTAATCATAGAAGATTTTTTTTTAATAGTTTTTTTGATTTTTTTCATTTTTGAAAGGTTAGTTTCTATATTATAGCATAATCGACAAATTCCGGTCATTGTTTTAATCTTTGACAAATTATGGCGTTTTATGTAAAATTTAATAGAGAATAATTTAATTGATTTTATTTTCGGCTTAAATATGGCAGTCACATTAAATCATATAGTCGATTAAATATTACAGCAACTAATTATGAAACTAACTGAAGAAAAAACAAAAAAATTGACCGAACAGTTTCGCGAAGAAATCGCTCATGAATTTGATACCGATGTAACTCGCAAAATGACCGGTAAAATAAGCAGATTTTTACATAGATTCTTTCTGAAAAAAACCATCATGTCCGGTTTCGCAAACTTGCGCAATATTCAGGAGGGGACTCCCGTAATAATAAGCGCTGTTCATAAAAGCCATATCGATTATCTCTCCTTAGGTACCACTATTTATAAATTAGGTGATGGGCTCGTACCGGCAACTATTGGGGGTACAAACCTGTTTCACGGAAAATTCGAAAAACTTTTGCCACAGTTGAAATGCGTGGCACTTGACAGAGAAAGAGTTACTCCAAAAAAATTACGTTCCCGTGAAAATTTACTTTACTTATCCACTTTCTATGATTACTTAATGGAAGATGTACTTGATAAAGGTGAAATGATAACTATTTTTCCCGAAGGTGGACGTTCATATAGCGGCAAAATCCTGCCGCTAAGCCTTGGCATTTTCGGAATCGCTAAAAGAGCAATAAATGAAAATACAAAAAAAGTTGCCATCGTTCCTATCGGCTTGAGTTATGACAGAGTAACTGAAGACAGCAGATTTGACGGCCTGCGTAAATATAAAGATTGGAATCCAAAAGCTTATCGAAAATATGATAAACGTGCTTTCATTCATCATGCTGTCTTTCAACCGAAAACAATAGCTTATATCGATATCGGGGAACCTATGTATATTGATGATTTTAGAAAATTGGATAAACTTGAAAAAGAACTTAGATTTCAAATGGGTAAACTTATCCGCGTTACAACTGTTACTTTAATCTGTCGCGCGATTGCAGGTAAAAAATTCACACCCCTTGATGAAGTTATTCAACATATTCGTGATGATTTAAAAATTATAAAGAAAAAGAAACTGCTGGTTGGAAAAGGTATCAGCTATCGTACTGCAAGTATGATTTTCAGAAACTCACTCGTGCATCTTGCTAATCGTGTGAGAATGCGTGATATCATCCGTATTACTAAAAAAGACGGTAAAAAAGTCGTGGTTGTCTGCAGAAAAGATGTGATAACTTATTACACTAACAGTGTCGCGCATTTATTTGACGATGACAATAAAAATTAAAACTAACAAATGAAAAAATTTATTATTATAATCATAGTTATCGCTATTGCAGGTTTCGTTTTTATGAAAAACAAAAAAGACAAAACCAAAACAACTGTCAGACTGACCTCTGTTCAACGGGGCGATGTAACCGAAAAAGCTATCGCTATCGGACAAATTGTCCCAAAACAAGATATTTCTATCAAATCTAAAATTCGTGGAATATTGAAAGAAAAATTCGTTGACGTGGGGGATGTGGTTAAAGTAGGTACACCTCTGGTGGAAGTTTATCCCGATCCAACCCCTGTTGAATTTATGCAGGCAAAACGGCAAATGGAAATCGCAAGAGTGGCTCTGGATAATACTGAAACAGAATGCACCAGATCTAAACAGCTGCTTGATGGAAAATGGGCTTCTCAACAGGAGTATGATGATTGCAAACAAGCGTTGGATGAAGCTAAACTGCGGTTCGAAATGGCAAAAGAAAACTTCGACCTTATTACAAAAGGAAAAATCGAAATGGCAGGCCAAAAAATCGACAATATAATCAGATCGCCAATTGATGGAACGGTTTTGGAATTCTTTGTTGATGAAGGGGATCCTATTGTTCCGTTGACAAGTTCTCAGGCCGGTACACCATTAATGACTGTGGCAGATATGAAAGACCTGATTTTCGAAGGAACTGTTGATGAAATCGATGTAGGTAAACTAAAAGAAGGTATTTCAGCACGCATAATTGTGGGAGCTTTGCCTGATGATGAAATCATTGGTTCTGTTGAACAAATATCTCCAAAAGCAAAACGTGAAGCTAATTCTACTCTTTTCGATATCGAAATAAAACTTTGCAGCACAAATACAATCAAACTGCGTGCAGGTTATTCAGCTACAGCCAGAGTAGTTATCGCGAAAACTAACAATGTACTTACCATCCCCGAACGTCTTATTTTTTATAGCAACAATGTTTCTTACGTTGAAATTACCAAAAATAAAGATTCCGAAGAAACTGAAATCGTATCTGTTGAAACAGGATTGAGTGACGGTATGGTTACTGAAATTAAAAACGGCTTAAATGAAAATGACTTGATCGTTGAACGACTAAAAGAAAAACCGTAATTAAATTGCTGATTGACATACTTTTAAATTAACCTGATTTCTAATTAATCTAATTGACCTAATCAATTCCCAATGTCCAATAATAATAAAAAACCAAATTTGTTCATTTCTTCTTTTGGGTTATTATTTACGTCAATTAGAAATTAGGTCAATTAGATCAATTTTTATTCATTGTGCACCTCAACCTTCTCATAATTCAGTTCCTGAACGATATAATACATCAAAAGTTGAGAGCGTTTCTTACTCTCTTCGGGTTGACTTGGGGGACAACTGCCATTATGCTTATGCTCGCTGTCGGCGAGGCAAACAAAAACCAAATGCTAAAGCAAATGCAGGCTTTCGGACAAAATGTTGTCTCATTGTGGCCCGGCAGGACATCAAAATCCTTTAAGGGGATGAATAAATACAGAAGGATCCGCTTTACTCTCGATGACGTTGATATAATAAGAGATTTTTCTTTTGTCAGTAAAGCAGGTGGACAAGTTGGCGCCGGCGACCGTGAAGTTAAATATAAAGACAAAGAAGTGGCTTTTAGTGTTTGCGGCGTTGAACCTGAATGGGCCGAACTTAGAAATATTCACCCCGATAATGGTGGCAGAGGTATTAACCGGACAGATGTTGCGCGAAAAAGACGTGTGGCATTAATTGGCAACAAAGTTAAAGATGAACTGTTCGGCAAAACAAATCCAATAGGTGAATATATTTATGTTTTAAATTCGCCTTTTCGTGTTGTTGGAGTTCTTAGACCCAAATACGAAGCATCTTTTTTCAGAGAAATGAATGAAGATACAGTTTTTCTTCCTATATCTACTTTCATGTCAATGTTTAATCGCAATTATATAGATAATATCGCTTACAGACCTTCTAATTTAAAAGAAAACAAACAGATACTGTCGTCTATCATTCACTTCTTCGCTCGACTGAAATCTTTTGACCCCGATGATAAAAACGCTATCGGTATTTGGGATATGACCGATTCAGATGAGTTTATCGGTGACTTTACTTTGGGTATCCAAATCTTCATGGGCGTTGTCGGTATCTTTACTATGACTGTCGCCGCTATCGGGGTGGCAAACATTATGAATGTCATTGTTGAGGAGCGTACAAAAGAAATAGGTATTAAAATGGCTCTCGGAATTAAACGCCGAATGATAATGTTTCAATTCGTTTTCGAAAGCTTTATGTTTACTTTCGCAGGTGGATTTTTTGGCTTTGTGATTAGCAAAGCTGTTTGTACAGGACTTAGAATGTTGGAAGTTAAAGGTATGGGAAAACCTGAAGTGACAATTTATGTAGCCCTTCTCACAACTATTATACTTGGAATTTCAGCTTTTCTCGCGGGCTTTTTCCCCGCAAGAAGAGCTTCACGACTCGATCCCGTAGAATCATTAAGATGGCAGTAAGCCGCGCTCCTGACCGGCGAATGCCTGATTCCCAGTGCGTCATGGAATGATGGAATGATGGAATGATGGAATGGAGGGACGCTGTCCCCAGCGTCCTAATTGGAATAATGGAATAATGGAATAATGGAATAATGGAATAATGGAATAATGGAATAATGGAGTAATGCCCTATAAGTCCTATAAGTCCATTGTGTCCACTTCGCCCTGTGGAGTCTTACTCCATCAGGGGTAGGTCCACAAAAAAAATTAAAATAAAATCTCTAATGAAAAAAAATTATTACTTTAAACTCGCTTTTTCTGAATTTCACGTTCATAGAAAACGTTTCAATCTGACCGCTCTCGCTATCGCATGGGGAACATGCTCTATTCTTGTCCTTCTCGCCTTTGGCCAGGGAATGAAAGACCGGCTCGGTGACACAATTGAAAGAATTGGTGATAATATCATTATGGTAAGAGGCAGACGAACCAGCATTCCTTATAGAGGTTTGTCTGGCAGACGCAGAATTGTATTTGATAAGGATGACGTGGATTTACTGAAAGCCTCTATACCCGATTTAAAATACGCTGGCGGTGTATATAATAGTTGGGGGAAAAATGCTATCGCGGGAAAAAAAGAAGCCGATATTGAACTCACAGGCGTTGATTCCGGCTATGGTTCATCAAGATATTTAATTCCTAAACCTAATGGAAGATTTATTAATCCAAGAGATATCGCTGAAAAAAGAAGAGTCATTTTTATGGGCTGTGATGTCGCTGAAAAATTCTTCAACCTAAATGAAGCGGTCGGGAAAACTTTGCTTATTGAAGGTGTGCCATTTACTATTATCGGTTTGCTGGAGAAAAAAGAACTGTCGGCAAGCTTTGGCTCAGATGAAAATATGCGGAGCTATATCCCTTCTTCAACTTTCGCCGCCCTTTACGGAAATATTTATTACAGCCGATTAATCGTCTCAATTAAAAATGCCGGCGATGCGGAATATGTTCAAAAAAGAATTCGCAGCGTTTTTGGTTCAAAACATAGATTTAACCCCGATGATGAAGCGGCTATAAGATTCAGAAATACTATGGAAATGACTAAAAGACTCGGCGCTGTTATGCTTGGATTCCAAATCCTACTCGGGTTTGTAGGCGGGATAACTCTCATGATTTCAGGCGTTGGCCTTGCTAATATTATGTATGCTTCTATTAAACGCAGAACAAGAGAAATCGGTGTCAAAATTGCCATTGGTGCTGAACCGGCACAAATCAGAAAGCAAATAATCGTTGAAAGTTTTCTCTTCTCTATTGCCGGAGGATGTTTAGGTGGATTAATGGCTTATACAATAATTACATTGTTCTCGAAATTTCCGGTCGAAAATAGAGCCTTACAATTTTTTATGAACGCGCGTATGTCTATTAATGTGTGGATAGCCACTACTATTATTCTTGTAATCGTTACTTTTTTAGCGGGATACTTTCCCGCAAGAGCTGCTTCGCGGCAAAACCCTATTAACTCTTTACGCTATGAATAATCCTATTATTAAAATCAATAATGTGGCAAAAATTTATGATACCGGTAAGGTATCCGTTGCCGCGTTAAAAAAAATAAATTTAACAGTTAATTCCGGTGAATTGACCGCGATTATCGGCCCTTCAGGCAGTGGGAAATCTACTTTGATGCACATTATTGGTTGCCTCGACCAGCCTACTCACGGCTCTTACTTTTTAGACAACCTGGAAGTCAGTGCTTTGAATCCAAACAAACTCGCGGAAATAAGAAACCTGAAAATTGGCTTTGTATTTCAAAGCTTTAATTTACTGCCTTATTTAAGCGCTTTTAAAAATATCGAGCTCCCAATGATCTTTGCAGGTATTGATAAACACAAACGGAAAAAAAGAGTCGATGAATTGCTCGAAATCGTTGATATGACTAATCGAGCTTTGCATAAACCTACTGAAATGTCCGGCGGTGAGCAGCAGAGAATTGCGGTTGCACGCTCGCTTGCCAATAATCCGGAAATAATTCTTGCTGATGAACCAACCGGAAATCTTGATTCAAAAATAGGGGATTCGATAATGAATCTGTTTATGGAATTATGGAAATCAGGAAAAACAATTATTATGATCACTCACGATCCAAAAGTGGCAGATAAATGCGAAAGAAAAATAGAACTCCTCGACGGGGAAATTAAA
>JAOZNZ010000630.1 GCA_029933535.1 bacterium
AAGATCAGATTATGAGAGTTATCGTACGTTCAGATGCTGCAGATATCAGCGTCGGCGAAGCTCTTGCCATTGCGGAAAAAACAGCTTATGATCTTAAACCACCACCGGGTGTTGAAGTTTCAATGGGTAGCGAAGCACGATTTATGGCTGAAGGACGCCGTGTTATGGGATTAATAATTGGCTTTGCCGTTCTTTTCGCGTTTGTTATTCTCGCCATTCAATTTGAATCTTTTCTTCTTCCGCTTTTAATTATGATAAACATACCTTTAACACTTACAGGAGTTTTTATAGCACTCTTTTTTACAGGTCATTCTGTTGGTGTAACTGTACAAATCGGTGTTTTGGTGATGATGGGAGGAATCACTTCGCAGGGAGTTGTTTTATTGAGTTCAGCAGAAGAGTTCAGGAAAAAGGGAATGAATGCTTTAGACGCGATTAGTAAAGCTGCACCTCTGCGTGTAAGACCTATATTAATGACACAGTTAACAACAGTTCTTGGTCTAACCCCACTGGCTTTAAATCTTGGGGAGGGTGGCGATATGCTTGTTTCTATGGCAATAGCGGTAATAGGTGGACTGCTTTATTCTTTAGTACTGACTTTATTTTTCCTTCCGGCTGCTTATTCGCTGGTCTACAGTAAACTAAAGTAATCAAAGCACGTGACCGGCGAATGCCTGGTTCCCTGCTTTGAGTTTTAATAGATTTAACAGACGGAAAGAACGGTAGCCCGCTTCGACCCGAAGCGGGTTGCAGATCAAAACATAGTTGGAGGGTCGCCGTCCTCGGCGACCTAATATAAGTTTTGGTGTAAAAGTACGTGCTTTGGACTCCAAAGCACTTGTTTAGCAAGATTTTTTATGCGAAATTTTTCATTATGCCCTTTCAGGGCGGAAACATTTTCGGGGCTGGATTCCTCGAGGCGCTTGCGCGCTCGGGGCTAAATTATTTTTGCCTTTCAGGCAAAATAGACATAATATATATTATAAAATAACCATAACACAAAAAATACGATGAAAAAAATTAACTATAAAGATATGTATCCGATACATGTAAAAGAAATTTTAAAAGACGAAATAAAATTTGAGAATGTAGATGAAATATGTAACTTTTTTATCGGTAAAGTTAATGCTCACCCTTTCGCAAAATATATTGGATTTTTTAACCACTATGCCCATACTGAAAATATTCAGGATTGTGAAATAGTTGAAAATATCAAAAATGCAAAAAATGTTCTCTTCTGCTTCGGTAAAAAACTCCTCGATCCTAAAGTGCTTGCTGTAAGACCGCGTTCAATAGGAGTGTGTGAAACAGAATCACATTTTGTTATTTCTTTTATGGAGGCACCCAACCCGTTATTAACCAAAGTCATGATTTCCTGGGTTGATGATTTATCTTGATCCTATAATCCTAACACAGACTAACACAGACTAACACGGACGGACACGGACAAAATCTCCGCTGCCTACTGCTCGCTCCACAGCTCCACCATGCCATTATTCCAAAATATTTCGGTCGCTTCGCGTCCGCGCAGTAAATGAAATTTCGTAATTACGAAATTTCTTTATTACTGCACTCCATATCCACTAATTCACTATTCCATTCTTTAAAATTTTTTCTGATAAAAGTGACAATATGGTTGTCCGCCTTTTTTCTTATAATAATCTTGATGATAATCTTCAGCTTTCCAGAATTTTTTTATTGGAATAATTTTTGTAACGATTTTATAATTTTTATTTTTCAAAATATCAATTAATTTTTCAGAAATCTTTTTTTCCTCTTCGTTATTGTAAAATACGGCTGAAAGATATTGTTCGCCAATATCAGGTCCCTGACCGTTAAATTGTGTTGGATCATGTATTTCAAAAAAATATTTCGCAATTTCTTCATAACTTATTTCTTCCGGATCATAAATAACTTTAACAGCTTCAAGATGACCTGTTTTTTTCGTGCAGATGTCTTCATAAGTAGGATTTTCCAGGGCACCGCCCATATAACCTGATTCCGCCGAAACAACTCCGGTTTTGTGTTCAAACAAAGATTCAACACCCCAAAAACACCCGCCAGCAAAGTAAGCTGTAGCAATTTTTTGTGTTTCCGCTGCGGGAATAAAATTCATAGAGATAGAATTAACGCAATGTCTTACGTTTTTATCAGTTAAATTTTCACCCACAAAAACGTGACCAAGATGTGCATCACAATTCGCGCAAAGAATTTCCGTTCTTCTTCCGTCCGCATCGGTTTGTTTTTTTATCGCCCCGTCAATTTCGTCATCAAAACTCGGCCAACCGCATGAGGATTTAAATTTATCTTTCGAGTGATAAAGCTTTGCGCCGCATCGTTTACATGTATATGCACCTTTTTCCGAGAAGTTATTATATTTTCCTGAGAAAGGCGGTTCGGTTCCCTTGTGGATAATTATATTATCTTCTTCAGGAGTAAGTATATTATATTTAGAATTATTCATATATGTTCCGGTATTTTTT
>JAOZNZ010000631.1 GCA_029933535.1 bacterium
TTGAGCCAAGAGTTGAAAGCACGTGGTTTTCATCCCGATAATCAATTAAATTTGCTGCAATCTGCATTTGTTTTGCTGAGTTCGGCTCAAAAGGTGAATCGGCATTAGCTCTTATTAATAAATTTCTGCATTCACGAGTTGTCATGCAGTTAATGTCAGATGGAAACTTATTCGGCAATGTTGGAGATCCGGGCATATCGCAGGAATAAATTGTTGCTTTGCGTGGAATTTCACGCCTTATTTGAGCTTGAACATCCGGGGATAATTTATTGTTATTACCAGTTAATACGTTCATAAGTTCCATCATACTACTAAAACTCCGGTCATCTCCTTTCGGATGCCCGGCGGAATATTCACGCGGATCATTTATGCCTTCATTCTCTTCATCGATAATTCCGTTAGCATTATTGTCAATCCCATCCGCCATCAGTATTAAATTATTTTGATCATCATCACCGTGTCCGCCCGGAAGTTTATTTTTACCATATCGGAAATCAATAAGTTTTTTTGCAATTTTAGGTTGAACGCCAAGAGCGCGCGGCAAGATTACTTCACCGGTATCCCATCCTGTACCTTTAGAATTTTTTAAAAGAAACGCTTTTTGAACATTCACTTTCGCCGCTTCGTCTTCAATTCGAATTCTATATCTGCCAATTATTTTCCCAGTATCATCTTTCATAATCATCCACCGGCTTTTACTTTCTCCGGAAGCTGATTGTAAAAAATCTTCCGCTACATTGGAAATCTTATCCTTGTTGTTCGCGTTCATTTCATCAACGGTGAGCAACGCCTTGGCGTATTCGAGTCCTGAATTAACAAGCATATCCAATTGCTGTGAATTTATATTGGCTTTGCTTTGCTTGCTTTCAATATTCATCAAAACCGTAAAAGATGCAGCCATTATCGCAAGCACAACAAGTATTGCCAGAACGGCAACAAGAGCGATACCGGAGTAATCCGTGATCCGTGGCCCGCGTGCCCCGCGTATGCTGGGGATGTCCGTGGTCCGTAGTTTATTGTCTTTAGATTTCTGATTGCCCATTTTACTGTTAATTATTAAACTGTTCTTTGTCTGCAGTCGGTGGTCCATTTGTCCCGCAAATGCCTGGTCGGCCCAAATTAAATTAAAAACTAATCAACAATATTTGTTGACTGAAATAAATTATATCAAAAGAGTCCCAAAATCCCCTTCCTTACTAAGTAGGGGTATTTTTCTGAGCAAGTAGCCTGTTTGGACCTCAAACAGATTATTTGGCAAAATTCTAACGTTAAAATTTCGTAAATTTATTTTTGCATACAACCCACTTCGGGTCGAAGCGGGTTACCTAATACGGCATTCAATGTGTTTGCGTAAATTACTTTTCATCACTTTTCGAAGGTACTCTAATTAACGCAAAGCGTTACTTCGTTAGGACGTTAGACGTTAGCGGTGTTTTCCAATAATCCACAATTTTTATCACGCGCGTCTTCGCGTTCTCACAATGTAGCGCGTGGCCAATAATCCAACAATCCATAATATTCCCGGTTCCGGTATTCCACTACCAATCAGCGTTACTTCAGCACTGCCGCCACTGCCGGATAAAGTAATAACATTCGTGTAGCTTCCATCGCTTATCGGCATAAATTCCACATTAATAATATCCGAAGTTAAAGCTGTTGCGTAATAAGAATTTGTGAGAATGAATTCCGGGGAAGCACCGGTGATAGTACCTGAAACAACCCCGCCGCCAAGGTTTCTAATTTCAAGCGGCAGAGTTTTAGAGTTACCAATGACGACTTCATCAAAATAAATATATTCGTCAGCATTCAGTTTCGGTTCCGCCTGAGCAGTTTCTTCATTGCTGAAAGCCGAAATGTGAAAAGAGCTGTCGGTGGTAGGAAGAGCAATGATAGTAAAAGTGCCATTCGCTGACGCGATATAATCATATTGCAAAATCAAACCGTTACCCATTCCATAAGTATTCTGCGAGACATTTGTAATCATGCCGCCCGAGCTGCTTGAAAAGTAACTCTCTCTTCCTGAGACTTCAAATCCATAAGTATAAACAGTCATTCTGTTAGAGGAGAAGGGAGTTAATCCGGAAAGTTTAACAGCCGCGGAATTACCGCCTGCTCTGCTTGAACCCCACCAGCAGAAATCTTTAGCAAGCAATTTGCTGTTACCGGCAATATTCACTGCCGCTCCCGCACCGCCGTCAAAAAGGCTCACCCAACCGGCGGAACTCATTATTTCCCACGAACCGTTTGAAACACAATAAGCGGAACCATTAGGAACATTAGTGCTGCCAAGCGCACCTGCACCGATAAATGTTACACTATTGATATCAATATCCTCGCCGTTCAAATTTACGGCATGAGTGTAAGTTTTAGATGAGTCAACGAATGAATCTGCATCACTTGTCCAATTTGTTACAGTAACTGCTTTATAAGTTTCCTGAATACCTATGTTATCAACTATAGTAGGATTAGCAGAAACACCGT
>JAOZNZ010000632.1 GCA_029933535.1 bacterium
TTCAAAAAACCGGTATGGAACCTTCACCGGAAGATATTGCTCATGAAGTAGAAGCCACTGCCGGTAAAGTCCACGGTATTTTAAAAATTGCCCAATCTCCGATTTCGCTTCAAACACCTATTGGAGATGGCAACGACAGTACTTTTGGTGATTTTATTGAGGATAAAAGTGCGGAAAGCCCACTTTCGTCCGCGAATTATGATCTCCTTCGCGAACAGATTATGATGGTTCTTGATACCCTTAATGAAAGAGAGAAAAAAGTTATTATGCTTAGATTCGGCATTAAATACGGACCGCCAAAAACTCTTGAAGAAGTAGGTAAAGTATTTAATGTAACTCGCGAACGTGTAAGACAGATTGAATCAAAAGCGCTGAAAAAATTACGTCAGCCGCTTCGCAGCAGGCATATTGAACATTTCTTTAATGAAATGGAGTAGAGCGACTAAGATACGAATTGTCGTGAGTAGTGAGTAGTGAGTCGTTAATAATGGGAAGGTGTCCCCAGTGGTCCGCGAGGCTACGCTCGGGATTTCGCCCGAAGCTCAAAATAGTAATACTCGTTCCACGGGGCGAGGGAAAGTGGGAAGGTGGGAAATTTAAGACATAACTCCCATTTATTATTCCCCCTTTCTTAAAGGGGGTTAGGGGGATTTATCTTATCAATTTGTCCAACGAAATAACATTAATACCTGGCTCGCATTTGGAAATGCGGCTTATTCCATCACTCCATCGCTCCACCACTCCATCACTCCACCACTCCATCACTCCATCACTCCATAAGCAAGATGCTTATGTTACTTTTCTAATACATTGACCTTTGGCGCCTGTATGCCTCATCGTTTGTCGTAAAAGTATCTAAACAAGACTGTGTCATTGGATAATATTTAAAATTAGCAAGCGGAAGAAAAGGACCCATTGCATATCCCGGAATATAAAAAACCAATTGAATTAATGTAGCTTCATTGTACTGAGCTGTAAAACTTGAATATTGTGTATATGATCCTGCTCCGTCTCCCTGGGCAATAAGTGCAGCAGACATATATCCCATAACTTGAAATGGAACAATAACGGTGTCTCCCATTACAGCAAACGGGAAGGCGGCACCGGCGGCGACTTTAGAACCTTCCGCGGAAGAATTTATCAATAAAATTCCGGCACAGCATATTGAAAGAACGAATTGTGATATAAATTTATGTTTTTTCAGCATATTGAAATAATCGTGTTATAATTTATAAATATTTCTTACGGAAGCGGTTTAATTTTTATCTGAATCTCAAAATATTTGTTTAAAATTCTGCGTAAATCACCATTCTGCCGTGCGTGATTTATTATTTTGTTTAATCGGTGATACAAATAATCAGAACTTCTTTTTTTAGACATCGCCCACGCTAGGCGATCATTTGAAAGCAGCCATGGAAGAGCTGCTAAATTACTATTATCATTTGCGGCTTTCAAGACAAAAGGAGCGTCATCAACGAACACATCAATTTTCCCTGATTTCAATGCATCAATTCCCTTAGCGGCATTACCAAAAGTTTGGCACGTGGCATTTTTTGCATTTTCTTTTACAAAAGTTTCACCTGTAGTTTCGTCAATACACCCTATTTTTAAACTTTTATAAACATTTGTGTAAGAATTAAATTTTTTAAAATCATTTTTTCTTACAATGGCCATCAAACCGCTATTCATGTAAGGCTCAACAAATCTTACGCGATCTTTTCTAATATCCGCGTCGGACATACCGGACATAATGATATCGATCTCACCTTTTTCGAGTTTCGGAATTAAATTTTTAAAAGACATAATTACATAAAATATTTTAGCGTCTAATTTTTTACCGATATAATCTGCAAGTTCCGCTTCAATTCCACATATTTTATTACCTTTCTTATAAATTACAGGCGGGTAATCCGGGCATACGCCAACGCGAAGAACAGGAGTTCCATCAATATTTGACAAAGGTTCTTTTGATGCAGTAGCGCAACCGAACAGCACAACCAATACAGTAACAGAAATTACAGTTTGCTTCAAAAATTTTATGTTCATCTTTTCTCCATTTTGTGTTTTAAATAATTATCTGGTATTATTATACCTATTAAGGCGTTGTTTTGTCAATTACTTAATATAAAATTTGGTATAATTTAAGTAACCAAATTGCAAATTTATATATTTACATAATTTTTAAAAGGAGACTTATATGAAATATTCAGAAGCTAAACAAGGAAGAATCTTTGTTATCAGACTTGAAGATAGCGATTGCCTTCACGAAAAAATAGAAACCTTCGCAAAAGAAAAATCTATTAATGCCGCTTCATTAATCGCTGTCGGCGGCGCTGACGCAGGAAGTAAACTTGTAGTTGGACCTGAAAACGGAAGAAGCACTCCGGTTGTTCCTATGGAAACAGTTTTGAATAATGTTTACGAAATTGCCGGTACGGGAACACTATTCCCGGATGATGAGGGGAATCCAATACTTCA
>JAOZNZ010000089.1 GCA_029933535.1 bacterium
GTTCCGGACCTGTATTTTGGTTGTATGCGGCGAGGTAAAGGATACCGCTTTCGTAATCAAAATCCATTCCCTGACCGAAGTTGGCGTTATATCCGAGAGAACCGATAATAGTTCCCGCACCTGTTTTTTTGTTGATAGAAATAAGGCTGTCATTGACGATATCGTGACCATACATTTTTCCATTGGCGTTGATAGCTATGGCGATACTGCCGGGTGAGTTATCAATTTCTCCGATTAGAGTTGCCGTGCCGTCAGTTTTGTCGATAGTGTAGAGTTCTGATCTGTCGATATCCGTGGCGTTGGCGTAAATTGTTCCATCGGGGTCAATCGCCATTCCTGTCCATGAGAGTCCCGGTGAAGGCACAGACATTCCGAGGACAGTGATGTTCACGTTAGTAACATCAATCAGTAGAAATTTATTCTGATCATTTATCGCATAAAGAGTGTTAAGATCATCAGGCATAAAATCTGATGCCCAAATTAGATCATCGTCAGTAGTATAAACACCTATGTTGGTAATAATTCCCGGTGTGCCCGTGCAGAATGAAACAAGCCGGTCATCTCCTGAACGCGCTTCAGTGCCGTAAGCAGGAGCGCTTCCGGCGCAGCTTATTGGCGAATAAAATGTAGCTGCCGGAGAGCGAAGCGAGCCGGTGGAAAATGTAGCTGCCATCGAACGAAGTGAGATGGTGGATAACTCCCCTCCTGTTTTAGGTGGCACATCCCGAGTATTTCCTCGGGGAGGGGTGCGCTTTAGCGTGGGGTGGTTCTTATCCACAAACTCATTAATAACATCCCCCGCCTTCACGGGCACCCCCTTCAAAGGGGGACTATTGTTTTTCATGAAATCTGCCGGCGGCAGACCGATCGAATGAGGTTCATCCCCGCGCTCAATCTCACCTTTAAATGCCGGAATATGCACCGGAGAAACAGGCATTGAAAGACTCATCATCGAATAACCAGAAGTAGATACAGAAAAATCAGTGACACCAAGACGGTAGTTCACATCAATCGGCCCGGAATTTGTTACGGTTACAGTATTGGTAACAACTTCACCGACTTGAAGAATCTCTTCAATTTCCGGCGGGCTGTAAGTAAGAAGCGACCCGACAAGAGAGAAATCCTGCACGGAAGTTTGTCCGACAGTTGTAAGAGAAACACCGCTGACACTTCCTGTAATATAATTTCTCGCGGCGGCGTTTACATCATAAGTATCAAGGGGCACACGCATAAAATACGTGCCGTCTTTTTCGGTTCCGGCAAAAAGATTTGACGAGCCATCGGCCTGGATGGTTGCAGGATAAATCGGTTCGCCGGAATGAACAGCGGTAACTGCGCCGGAAATAACACCGTAATTATTGTAATTGCCGAGAAGCTGGAACCCGAAATCGCTGATCATTTCATACCAGGCGCCGTTGAAGTATTGCAGAGCCGGGCTGCCTTTGACAACATCTTCAGTATTTAAAATGTACCATTTGAAGTCATTATTATCGGTTACAATCTGAACAGAAATCCAATAGTGTCCCGGGCCTGTATTGAATGGAGTATTAAGTTCAAGTTGATATAAATAATGATTGATTCCATAAACATTTGTCCATAAAGCTTCGCAGGCAAGACCGGGATGAAATTCTGAGCGAACAGGAGCACCCGGATGATCGAAAATAGCAACGCCGTTGCTGCCGTCATTCGCGTAAATATTTATATTGAACCCGAGAACATCGCCGCGAAAGCTATCGCTTGTGTCATATACCCCGTGCCACCTTATGCCGGAAATGGTTGTATCCACCGGCAGTGAAATATCGTCAGCTGAAAGGGCGGATGCGGCAGGCGCAGCGTTGCTGTATTCTACTGAAGAATACCATACGAATCCATCCATGGTTTGTTCATAAATAACGCTACCCGGAATAGTTTGCGGTGTGACTGTCAGTTTTCCCGCGTAAGCGGAGTCGTAACCGTTGCTGCTGCCGTTTAAATCCGCGTAAACCCAGCCGGCATCACCCACCTGATATCGATAAGCTGTATCAAACTCTCCTACGACATCAATATTCGGAGAAACTCCAAAAACATCGTAAATGCCGTCCGGACCGGTGTAAACAGCGGGATGCCATATCCAGTCGGCGTTATCGGTCGGCAAAGAACCAACCGGGCCGATACCCATCTGCGCTGAAATATGCGATGCGGGACCCGCAGGACCGGTTTCACCGTCAATATAAAGATGTCCGACAAAAGTCGGCGCGGTCTGTGAGCATTCAATCACAGCCGAAGTAGGCGACACAAAAAATGAATTGTCAATTCCATATTTCTTACCCCCAATACATACATTATCAATGAATTGTAAATGTGTGTTACTGCCGATATAAAGAAAAGCAAGATATACAGGATTCATTCCTCTATATGCCGCGAGATCAATTTCCCTGGTCTTCCAATTTAAGTTGTCTCGGCCGATTTCCAACAGTTCTACAAAATCGTTGCTTGCCGGATTTCTGTCGCCGTCGGAAATTAAAACACCTGTGTAACCATAACCATCTTGGATTATTACAAATTCATCGAACATAAGACGAAGTTCTTCGGCAAAAGGGTCATCCAAATTGATTGCAGGGGAGACAAACCAATTGGTGAACACAGCCGTGTAAGCCGGATGATAAAGTCCCGGCGCAGGGTTGCCGATGCCGCTTTGCAGCCACGAAAAAACAGTGCTTGCGAACTGGTAATTCGTCCACCCATGAGGGAATATGTCCCAGGTTTCGCAAGGAAGAGGATAAGTCGTCCAGGTGCATTTTGTTACAATTTCCGCCATACCGGTGTAAACGTTATCTATCGAAACTACCTGCACAATCGAGGTAGCCTGATCTCCTGCATAAGTACCTGAAGGGATCTGTACCTGAATAATTAAATCCGTACTGTCGTTATTTGGCAGGACGCCTGTAGTAACCGGACCAAGGGTAGCCCATGGATCATTAAAATAAGAAATATTAAAATCTGAGCTTCCTGTTGTTTTATTTATTACTTTGATAGAATAATTTACATTCGCGCCGGGAAGGCCGGAACCGGTAGAGTAAATAGGTTCAATATCAACTCGCGGCACATTGTCATATATCTGAACTTTATCCACGCACATGTCGCTTGTGTATGATGGCCCTGTAACTCCACGGATCCGCAAAATTACATTCGATGCGCCAGCATATCCGCTCAGGTCAACAGTAGCTTTTCGCCATGAATCGGTCACCCAGGTCTGCTGCTCGCCTGTCAAACTCCACACGCTCATCGCCCACGAACCTGTGTAAACATCGATATGCAGATTTCCCATCGAGTTTCCATACATATGATAATAAAAAGTCATTTCAGGTTTTGTCAACGCGCCGAAATCGAATGCTGCGTCTAGCGCGGCGGTGTAATCAGGGTTGTTGCCGGATGCTTCGGTGAAAATGTACCACTCACGGTCATAAGCGCCCAACGGGCCTGTGCCCGATGAAGGTGTCTGACCGGTGTTGCGTGACCAGTCGAAATCATTTGACGCATCGTCTGTCCAAGCGCCGAATCCGGATTCAAAGCTTTCGTAATAAGGAAAGTTATTAACGATGGCAAACGATGAAGAAGCAACAAGCAACGCAGCAGTGAGGATTATCCCCATAAAGAGTTTGTTTTTCATGATTGATAAGTTTTTGTTTGAAGGAGAAAATTAATCCACGAGCGCGCAAGCGCCTCGGGATAAATTTAAAATTTGTGTTTCGTTAATGTAATGATTATAAATTAAAGTTATAAATTCGTATTCTTTGTGAATTAAAATTTTAAATTCATCACAACGGGATGGATTTTCTTTCTAGCGTAACAATCTGATTTGTTGAACCATTTGTTTACCTATTCCTTTTACTTCCATAAGTTCTTCATCAGACGCGTTTATTATTTTATCAATGGTTTCAAATTTTTCTACAAGTTTTGTTGCTAAATCCGGTCCGATATGTCGCATCTGCATAAGCATTCGCTCCTGCATAGAAACAATACAGCGTTTAGCTCTTAAGTCATGAGTACAATATGGTAATTCATAATATTCATCATTATTATAACTATGCAAGTTGTTTAATATCCAAGCAGTGCCTTTTATATCAACACTACGAAGAACAGGCATGTAACATTTTACCGAAATAGAACACAAAGCACCTCGTATGCTAGCATTACCAGCCAAGTGCTTTCCTTCTATAATCATTATAGCACGCCGGCCGCCTTTACGTAATTTTGCTGTTTGGTTAAGCAGCCGTCTATCCTTCATACTTTCAATAAAATCCGCTGTAGTTTTTCTTTCAATAAAAATAGTTTTGTTAATAATATAATCACCAATTTTGAGTCTTTTAATTTCAAAAGGTAGTTGCAACTTTTCTAACTCACCACAAATCCCGCTTTTGCGCTCTCTATCATCAATTGTGATCATAGGGTTTCCGTTTGTAAGAGAAAATTAGTTTTTATTTCGCAAGCGAAAAAAACAAATTTAAAATTTTAAATTCTTTTGTTACCACAAAATAATTTTCTCCTCATTAGGTAGAACATAAATAAAGAACAAATAACAAATAAACAGGGTTCCGGTATCCCTTCACCTTTTACATTCAAAGAAATCCCTCCGCCGCCCGTCAAAGTCAGTGTAGTGCTGTAAGTTCCCATTGCTGTAGGCACGAAATAAACACACAAATATGTGCTGTCATAAGATGCCAGCGAATAATTCGTGTTACATCCCAGGTAAAATGGCGGTGTTGCTCCTGAAACGTCTCCCGTAACGACTCCATTGCCGACGTTTTCACATAAAACAACAATAGTGTTGGTTGTGTCAAGCCATGTGTCAGCAAACCTTACTACATCCGGGGTCGCTTTAAGCGTTGGTGCAGCGCTGCCGGTTAGCATGACGCTCCTGCCCCCGCCACCCGTCAAAGAAATTACGTTTGTGAAATATCCCGGTCCGGTAGGCATGAAATATGTCCCTAATTCTGTTGAATTGAGCGAAGGAAGAATATAGTTTGTGGTTCCATTCACTCCGAACGGTTCAACGATATTCTGCAGTTGACCTGTTATTACGCCGTAACCAGCGTTCTTGATCAACAACGGAATATTCGACATCACATTCACGTGCACCGCACCGAAATCTATTTGCGATGGCGCACTTAACATCGGTCCGTCGGCAATGTGCATCGTTAACGGCATGTGTGGGACTTCATTAACAAATCCACCGTAAAAAATGAGCTTAGCCGTGTAAGTACCCTTGTTCGATACGGTATTCGAGTCAAATATTACTTCGAATGTGTCAACTCCGCCTGCGGCTATGCTGCCTTCATTGGTCGATACAGCCGCCCAATCCGGGCTGCTCATTACTGCAACAGCCATACTGCCTACCTGATCGACAGAGAACGTACCGATATTTGTTGTGTTGCCGGTTATAACGTCCGCAATGCGCAACTCAGGTTGAAACGTACCGTTGTTGAACGCGGCGAGATAAAGAATATCTGTTTCATAATCAAAATCCATTCCCTGACCAAAGTTTGCATCGAAACCGAGAGAGCCGATGATAGTTCCCGCCCCGGTAATTTTATCAATCGATATAAGACTGTCGTTAACTAAGTCAAACCCGTACATTTCACCCACGCTATTGATCGCTATGGCAATACATGCCGGCGAGTTGTTAATAGTTCCAATAAGTGTTGCCGTGCCATCGGCCGGGTCTATTGTGTAGAGCTCTGATTCCGAAATGGATGTGGCAGAGGCATAAAGTGTGCCGTCAGGGTCGCCCGCCAGGCCGGACCATGATAATCCCGGCGATGGCATGGACATGCCAAGCATTATCGAACTTGCGTCAACCGAATTAATGGCGAGGAAATTATTTTGATCATCTATAGCGTAAAGTATGCTTAAATCAGAAGCCAGAAAATCTGATGCCCAGATGAAATCCACTCCGGGGATGCCGACAACTGTACTGGCAGCGGGGGCTTCCGTGTAGAAAGTAATAAGAGATTTGTCGGAGCCTACTGTGCCGTATGACAACGGTCCGGTTGGTACACCAAGAATCATATTCTCCGCGGATGATGCGGCTACATTGTTTTTTGCGAAATCAACCGGCGGCGCACCTATCGAAACAGGGGAAGCGCCTCGTTCAAATCTGCCGTCGCTCGGAGAAATATTTATCGGAACTGACAACATCGAGCTCAATGTTGCATAGCCTGACGTTGAAGCAAATCCATTCGCGAGAACTACCCGGTAATCGATGTCTCTCGGACCGGAATTCGTAACGGTTATTGTATTTGTAACCACTTCACCTACATTAAGAATTTCCTCGATTTGTGGTGGACCGTAAGTAAGCAATGATCCAACAAGTGAAAAATCTTCAATTGCAGTTTGGCCTGATATCGTAAATGATACTCCGCTTACATCAACTGTCACATAATTACGGGCCGCGGCATAAATGTCATAAGTGCCAAGAGGAAGAGGTAGTTTGTACGTTCCGTCACTTTCCGTTACTGTAGAAAGATTTGTCGGACCGATTGCATCAATTACAGCACCACGAATCGGTTCGCCTGAATGAGCTGCTGTCACTGTTCCGGACAGTATGCCCGCATTAGTGTATGAACCATAAAACTCGATGCCAAGGTCAGCGCCAATGGAGAACCAGTTTGTATCGGTGGTGTAGAGTGCGGCGCTTCCGGCGATTGGTGCATGCGTTGTTGTTATGAACCATGAAGTGTCATTATCAAGTGAAACCATCTGGACTGAAAACCAGTATTTGCCGGTATTGCTGACATGAAACGGTGAAGAAAGAGATAATTGATACTGATACATATTATCTGCAATCAACTTCTCGCAGGCAAGTCCCGGATAAAATCCTGAATATAAAACGCTTCCGGGATGATCAGATACGGCAAATGCATTGCTGCCTGCATTGGCATAGAACCTGACGTTGAATCCAAGAACGTTATCACGACTGCTGCCCATTTGGTAGCTTC
The DNA here is from genome assembly GCA_029933535.1 of bacterium. Taxonomy (GTDB): domain Bacteria; phylum Auribacterota; class UBA3054; order UBA3054; family B51-G9; genus B51-G9. The sequence continues at coordinate 6,978 of JAOZNZ010000089.1, forward strand.
CCTGCCACCTCAACTCGCGAATGTCTGCTTCGACAGACATGTCAAAATCATCGGCAACGGTGTACGACAGTGCCGGCAGATCATTACTGAACATAGTTGCCGGAAAAACAAAACCGGGATCTGATAACACCTGCTCATATATTAATTCGCCGGGAGAAGTTTGCAAAATTGTCAACTTACCCGCTTCAGATGAATCGTATCCGTTGCTGCTGCCGTCAAGATCTGCATAAGTCCAGGCTGCTGCGCCTTTTCTATACCGATAGACAACATCAAATTCTCCCGCGGCATCAATTGTCGGTGTTGATTCAAAAATATCGTAAATTCCATCCGGGCCGATGTATGCAGCCGGATACCATAGCCAGTTAAAATTATCACCGGGATCGGTGCCGGGAATTCCGACTCCTACTTCCGCGGAAATGTCTGCTGCAGGTCCTGCAGGTCCTGTTTCACCGTTAATGTAAAGGCTTCCCCTGAAAGTCGTTGTCGCTTGGGAACAATCTACTACCGCACTTGCCGGTGACACAAAATATGAATTGTTTATCCCGAACGTATTACCCATTACACATACATTGTCGATAACTACTTCATGAGCATTACTGCCGATGTATAGAAAAGCGATATAAACCGGATTCATCCCCTTATATGAAGTGATATCAATTTTCTTTGTAACAAAATTGCCTGAATCATCATACAAGTCGAGGAGTTCAACAAAATCATTATCGGCAGGATTCCCGCTCCCATCGGAAATCAGAACACCGGTGTAATCGTATTCAGGACTGCCGAAAATTATTTCATCGAATTGCAAAAATAATTTCTCGGGAAAATTATCCGATAAATCTATCGGCGGAGAGACAAACCAATTCGTTGATGTAACAGGAGATCTCCGATGATATAGTCCGGGCGCAGGATTGCCAAATCCAATTTGTTCCCACGTGGGTGAAGGATCCGCGAAAGAGTAGTTTAGCCAGCCATTCGGGAAAGTATCCCACGTCTCACACGGAAGAGGATAATCTGTCCACGTTGACACGGTTACAATCTGTGCCGTGCCGGTAAACATGTTGTCGCTTGATACAATCTGCACTGTTGATGTCGATTGGTCACCGGCAATAACATCGGACGGCACTTGAACCTGAACAGTGAAAGTTTCATTGCCGTTGTTTGTGATGACTCCTGTATTAACTGGTCCGAGTGTATTCCAGGGATCGCTGATATATGAGATATTGAAACTCGTATCGGTCAATGTTTTGTTTATCAATGTGACGGAATAATTGACATTGTTCCCGGGAAGGCCGGAACCTGTCTGGTCCATAGGATCGGTATCTACTCGGGGAAGATTATCAAACACTTGTACTTTATCAACACACATATCACTTGTGAAACTATCTCCCGTAATTCCACGAATCCGAAGAATCACATTCGGCATGCCTGCATAATCGCCAAGGTCAACTTCAGCTTTTCTCCACGGATCGGATTCAGATGTCTGCTGCTCGCCTGCCAAACTCCAAACGCTCAAAGCCCAGGAACCGGTATAAACATCAACATGTAAATCGCCCATACTATTTCCGTACATAAAATAATAGAAAGTCATGCCGGGATTTGTTAATTCGCTAAAATCAAATTCTGCATCAAGAGAGGCAATATTACTGGGATTGAACCCGGAAGCTTCGGTATAAATATACCAGCTTCCATCATAAGCGCCTTCAGGGCCTGTGCCGGATGAAATTGTCTGACCGGTGTTGCGTGTCCAGTCGAAGTCATTCGACACATCCGGCTGCCAAACATCGAATCCGGATTCAAAACTTTCAAGATACGGGAAATTGTTAACAGCGGCAAAAGTTGGCAAAGAAATAAGTAACGCAATAGTGAGGATTATCCCCGTAAAGATTTTGTTTTTCATGATTTAATAGTTTTTGTTTAAGGAGAAAATTAATCCACGAGCACGCAAGTGCCTCGGGATAAATTTAAAATTTTAAATTCATCACAACGGGATGAATTTTCTCTGGTAAATGAAATGTTAAAAGTAACCTCTTGAGATCCACTCAATAATAATTAAATTGCTATTAAGTGTACTCTTACAAATAAATTATATTATTTTTACCGGTTTTAGTCAAGGTATCCCGGCTTTCTAATCAGAAAATATTCGAAAAATATTGCAAAACAAAGGCCCCCTTTTTTAAAGTGGGACATCCCGAGTATTCCCTCGGGAGTGGGGCAGGGGGGATTTCAATTGCATTTTTTCCGATTAGCCTTTAATTATATGTTACTCGAAAGAGGTTCAGCCGCAAAGCGGCGTAAGCAATTAGCCTCGCATTTAAATGCGAGGAATACAATTAATAAACGTATTCCGTCCGAAAAGGACGGTACATTTTATTCGATAAACGACATAAACCAATGGTTATAATCAAAAAAAATCGTTGTTGATCGTGCTGTGTGGCACGTTACTTCTTTTTCGCCTTATCATCTATACCGGAACGCTTTCTGAAATATCCATTAATCGAATCCCGCCAGACAATTGCATGGTCATGCTGGTCCTCAAATCGAGCCAGAATATGCGCATACCGCGCATCATCGATTAATCCCTTCAATCCTTTCCAGGCATCAATGAAATCTGCTTCAACATTTTTAATGCAAGGTAAATTAGTAACAGCAG
>JAOZNZ010000633.1 GCA_029933535.1 bacterium
AGCGGAGAAATTGTTTTTCCTTTTAGCTTAGTTTGTTTTTTATTAAGCTTCCATTCTTCAGCGGATACATTGAAACCAATCATAGCAAATCCGCTGTCGGAGTTGCTGAAAGTACTTGTGCCCGCGTTATTTACCGCACGAACCCAATAATAATAATAATCTGTCTCTACAACAGAATCATCTTCAAAAATTCCATATCCAACATCTCCTGAAATGTTTACCGCCCCGGCCAAAACATTTGTGTCATTCCGGAAAACGTGATAATATGTCGCGCGGTCAGCGGAATCCCAAATTACATTAACCGCGCCGATAACTGTTCCGTCAGTCGCAGAAAGATTTATAGGAACAGCAGGAGGATTTATGTAATTTGACACAAATTCAAAAGCGCCAATGTCTACTGCCGAACCAATAATTCTTGGCTTGCCATCGAAATCAGTACTTCCGGCTGTCCAGCCAGTATTTGTTCCTGCATTAATTGCCGGAGAATCCGGCATCAAACGAAAGTTGTAAGAATTAAGGTTACTGAACTTAGGATTAGCTTCAACATAATTTATGCCTTTTACTTCTTCTTCCTTACCGCTGCTGTAGCCGCGAAACACATCTATAAGATTATTTTCAACAGTTGTTATCAGTGCGTCGGTCCTCATTATTTGCCAAACGGCGTTTTTGCTGCAAATATTATTTCTTACAACAATATTATTGTTATTATTATTTAAGCTTGCAACAGTTATTCCGCCACCCCAACTTTTTGAATTAAATCCATTGCTAAAGATTGTGTTATTGTAAATATAAATATTTTCTTTTGGTCCGTCTTCATCATTAGTCGCAACAATAATTCCGTCAAATAAGTTATTGTAAAGAATATTGTTATAGACTTTAACATTTTTCAGCAAACCCGCATTTTTTTCTGTAGCGAGTGTTATTCCATCGTAACAATTATAAACAATATTGTTATATACTTCAATGTTTTCTTCTGTCGAATTAAACGCGTCAACATAAATCCCAAGTTCCAAACCAAGATCATGCACAACATTATTATAAATTTTACCATTTGAACATGCGTCTTTGGCGTCAATTCCCTCGCCTCCGTTTGTATCGCCGGGAAAGATTCTGTCATGCACATGGTTGTACTTTATCTCAAAAGTATTGCATCCGGAAACTGTGATACATTCCTGAAGGTCTCCGCTTCCATTATTTCCCTGGCATGCTTTAACAACTTCGTTGCTCGAAATGATTATATTTGAACAATTATTCCAGGCGGCAATGCCTGATGACCAGGTATTTGATGCAAACAGATTCTCGAAAACAATGTGGTCAGCCTGCACGGCAAAAAAACCTGCAAAACGTGAATTAACAGCCCGCAATCCTTGAATTTTTATATAATTTTTTTGATTAGCATCTAAAAGTCCAAGCCAGCGTTCGCCTGAGGGAAGAAGATTTTGTCCGTCAATTATAACGACATCATTTGAGAAGGAAGAATAAGTAATATAACTTCCTGGTGAACCGGAATTTTGAGGAGTGATCTTTTCGTTATACGTTCCGGATTTAATATAAACTATATCCCCGGCAACCATTGTGTCAGCGGATTTTTGAATTGTAAGCCAGGGATGTGTTTCAGTGCCGGGATTGCCGTCATTTCCTGCTTTAGCCACATAATAAATTGTAGCTTGAATGTTTAATGTTGTAAGCACCGCAAATAATAAATAGTCGAACCTTAAAAACTGCTTATTTATAAATAATTTGTTAAGAAATAGCATAAGAAATATTGCAAAGTTTATATATTTTTTGCAAAAAACGTGCAAAAAAATTTAATCAATAATCCCAACGGGGTTAGTTATGATAATCTGGGGCATTCGCCCCGGGAATATACTAAGGACATAATTAGAAACCTAAAGGTTCATTAATAAAGCAGTAAAAGCCACTTTTTGCCGATGGCCGTGTTGATTTCGTCTCGCCGTATTATAATACGACTTCGCCTTATCGCCTTGCAATCGACTAAAAATTGACTTTTTAAGGAACGACTAAACATTGTGTTTTCATTTTTGTTTTTTTGGCGGACATTATGGACTTACTATTTATCATTTATCATTTATTAAAAGAACCACCCCGTCCTTTGGGTACCCCTCCTTCGTAAGGAGGGGAGTTTTATTCCCCCTTTCTTAAAGGGGGTTAGGGGGATTTAATTCAGGTTAAATGTCAAACGTCCTAACGAAGTAACGTGTATTCGCACGTTCAATCACAAATTTTTTATCCTTTCTTTGTATTTTGGTAATGGCGGAAGAGGATCACTGGGCACGGGTTCATACCAGAAAGTCGCAGTTGTCCAATCATCCTGCCTTTCGAAAAAATGCGGTACACCTTTTACATCACCATAAACCCCGATTTGCTGAATTGTAGCGCGGATATCTTTTTTCCAATAAATCGGGTCTTTAATAAACCATCGGTAAATTGAATAAAAATTATCTTTTTGTAAAGTTG
>JAOZNZ010000634.1 GCA_029933535.1 bacterium
CTTTTACTCGGTCTCGCGTTTATACGACGCAAGTAATAAAAGACAAAAATCAAATAATAAATAACAAATAAATTCCAAGAAGAAAATTCAAAAATTCAAACGAATAAAAATGAGGAGCGGTAACGTTCCTCATTTTTATTTGGTAATTAATAACTCTCAACTAAAATAGAAAAATGATAAAAATCAGTCTATTATTTGTAATTATATTATTGTTATTTACAGGTTGTTCAACCACACAAGAAACTAAAACCTGGAAATTTGGAGTGATAGCTGATAACCGTGGCGGGAATCCTTCTCATCGTGCTGTTATGCACGCCATGAAAAGTAATGAAGTAGAAGTAATAATTAATCTTGGTGATAGCGTTTATCCTGCAAAAGGATGTCATTGGTCTGATATGACAAATGATATGCAAGCTGCTTTCGGTAATGAATTAAAAGATATTTTAAACAAATATTTTCTTACTTCAGGCGGATGGGAAGAACAGACCATTAATCAGCCTCAACGTCAAAAAGCTCCAAAAATAAGCAAAGAAGATTGGCATTATAAAGGATCATATAGTTGGCCGGGTTATGAACCCGATAACAAAGCAGGTCAGCAGTTTTATAAAAATTATTATAAATATAAAGAAAGAGCCAAAAAAAAGAACAGTTATATTTTGGATTACGATAGTATAGGTGACTATTACGCAAAATATAAAAATCTGCATATCTTGTCTTTATATTTACCGGACGAATGGCATGAAAAAGGAAAATACTGGCCGGGCGATAATCTTGAAGAAAGAGAAAGAGCCTGGAAAAAGCAGGTAAAATGGCTTGAAACACATCTTATAAATATTAGAAAAAAATATCCAGACGCTATAATTGCTGTCTTAGGTCATGATGTTAATTGGCTTGACAAAAAAGATAATTCTTTTGAAGGACAATTATGCGTATTGCTGAAAAAATATAAAGTTGACCTCGCTTTTTGCGGCGATGCTCATGTATATAAACATTATCCCGATTCTACAACTTTAAAATTTATGGTTGTTGCATCATTGGCAAAAGGTCAAGGCGGTTATCTTTTAGTAACGGTAGATAATAAAAAACTAAAAGTAGAAAATTGTAATGACGACGGAAAAGTTTCGAATACATTTTTAAAATAAAAATCACTACCGTACCACAGGAATATTACTATCCACGGAAAATAGTGAATAGTCAAGTAGTGAGTAGTTTTATCGACTTTTGACCAATAAATTAACTTAGTGCTCTTAGAGTCTTAGTGGTAAAAAAATGGGATTTGCTATCGACATTTTTTGTCGATTGTGTTCCTTTGCGATCTTTGCGCCTTTGCGAGATAAATTATCTTATTGAAAAGGATTAAAGATTTAATTATAAAATACAAATATAGAAACTCTCGCTAAGGCGCTAAGTTCGCAAAAAAGAAAATTAAAGACTATGGGATGATAGTGAATAAAAATCAAATAATGTTTTTAAAAATTATTCTGCTGTAAATTATTCTGCTATAAATAATATATTCTCAAAATGATTGATAGCAGGACGATTATTATAAAAATGATTAAAATAATTCTGTCGTTACTAAAAAATGAAAATTCAAGCAAACATTTATTGTATAATTTTATTGTTTCTGTTATTTCCGGGAATTTCTCTCGCAAAAAATCAATTCGATTTTAATACCCCCTCTCCGGTATGGCACTATTTTGATAGCACCTTGCCAAATGGCGCAGGCACCAAACCGTTTATAGAATATTCACAAACACGTTATTATTATGACGCTGCAGCTCTTCGTGTTGATGTAATAAACGATACCGCCTATAACATATCCAACGCCTGGGACAAGCTACATTTACTTTCCGCGATACAGGGAATAGTGAACAGAGATAATCCTATTTTCTTTGTTCGTTTTATGCATAGTCAGGACGATTTCTGGTGGAATTGGTTGAGAAATAAAAAAAAATGGCCGCTTGGAAACACAACAACTCTTCCATCAATTGACAGTATTATACATACATTCACAAATAAATTATCCGGATTGGTTATTTATGATGAAAATGTTCCGGCTACAAGTGACTTGGCTTCCACAATTGCCGGAGTTGAAAACAAAATGCCTTTGCGATATGATCCTGCAGGTAATTCTTTTTATACACATGTTATGGGAATGAACCTGTTTCCCGCAAACAGCAACGTCTGGTTAATTAATCAAAATGGAACAAGTTTGTTTACCGGCAGCGGAACAATTCCCGGAACGAATATTGTTTCAACCGGCAGTGCGAAGAATGATGTATATAAATGGGGGGTGATAAATTATCTTGACCGTGGGTTATGCAGCACAAATGTAATGGCAATTTATATTGATGCTTATTATCTTAAGCATGCAGGTGAAAGAGCCGGCAACGGATCCCGGCTTGGTGATTTCGCGGTATCATGTTTAGAGAATCATGATTTTTATATTTCCAAAAAAGCTTTCTTTTTTGA
>JAOZNZ010000635.1 GCA_029933535.1 bacterium
TAAAATCCCCTCCTTACAAATGTGGCACATCCCGAGTATTCACCTCGGGAAGGGGTACGCTTTAGCGTGAGGTGGTTCTCAATTTAACAAAAATATATTTTCTCAAACAATTGCCAGGTTTTATTAATATAAATAGATTCTAATGTATTTTTGCCAAGAAGAGAACCACCCCGACCTATCGGCCACCCCTCCTTTGTAAGGAGGGGATATTTTTTCGCCTGACCCTTTTCGAGCGACATCTAATTTGAAGAATCGTCAGTTTCACTTTCCGGAATTTCAAACATTAAATACCTTGTATCACCTTCGACCCATTCTGCCCAAAGTCGCGTGTCACCTTCGTAAGATTGCGTAGCGGCGGCAAAAACGTAAGCATCATTTTCGTGGTATGAATATTTAAGAGGATTTTTATTCATATCAGTTAAGAGTGAAACGCCCTCGCCAAAAGACCATGAGGTATCAGCTTTCAAATATATTGTGCGCAATTTTTTCCAATTCTTGTCAAAATAAACTAAGCGAACTCTTGCATAGGGGTGCGATGTTTTATCAGGGTCAGAACTGACATTACCAATTACAATAAATTCTTCTTTTTTAGAATCGTAGGCTAAGTCCACACTTGCCCCGTAATGTAAATTATTTGTTACAAAAATAAGTTTATTTTTCGGGAAAGCCGGGTCTGAACATTTAAAGACGGCCAAATACCCCCCTTTGTGCGCGGCATCTGCGTCTGTATATATCATATAATAAAAGCCGTCATTTGCAAGGACTACGGCGGATTGTCCTGTTCCATAGCCGCCTTCAGGTTTTTTAGGACCGATGATATGTTCGCCGTTGTGTAATCTTTTCCAGCGTCTTCCTTTATCGTGAGATATAGCCATTCCTATTCTCGTTGCTTTTCCCAAAGGTTTACCATCAGAGCAGCCGCTATAAGTGAGATAAAAAACACCGTTTTTATCTATGTAAGCATTTGGATCGCAACAATGGATTTCATCGAACATATCATCATGCAAAGGATACAATTGATTTAATGTAGGACAACTTAGAAGTTTTTCTATTGTGGGAGCTTCTTTATACAGGATAAAATCACCTGCCCCGGCTCCTCCGCTCCAAATTTTGTACAATCCTTCATTTTCATCAAAGATAAAAGAGGGGCAATAATTATAAATTCTTTCCTGATCCGGCATAATATTGCCAAAAGCATAAAATTTAGAAAAATCTTTTTGTGGATTAGGAATGAAGAATGCTTCTTCAGGTATTTCTTTTTTTGAAAAGCCCGGTCCTGCCCATAAAACCACCAATTTCCCGTCTGAATTATTTTGATAATAACCAACTTCAATTTTGTGCATTCCGTTTGTTAAATTTAAAGTAACAGTTGATTTGCCCGGCTTATCTTTTCCTATAGAAACATCATCAATTTTCAGTCTTGCTGCTTCGTTATATTTAATCCAAAAGTTATATTTTCCTGTTTTAGGAATATTTATAAGCCCTTTAAACTGGACAAGAATATTAGTGCCTCTTAACGCTTCAGATAAATCGATTTTTCTTACGGCTTTGCCAAAGTTCGGATGAGTTCTAATTAACGAATTTGTAAAGTCGGGCATATAAGTAAGAGGAGGGAAAATCACTGTTTTATCACCGTCATAATCAATTGGCAATTCCCAATATTTCATAAAGATGCCTTGATTCGTGCGGTCAATATTGTTTGTTTTTTCTTTTAAATCAAGGAAAACGGAATTATTTTCATACCTTAAAGATGGTTTTAAATTTCCAAACCCGCTAATTTCTACATCTTTAAATGTTGGCTTATCGGCATAACCATTATGTTTTATTAAGAGAAAACTGCCCGGCTTACCGTTCGCGCGGGCGTAATAAGTGCCGCTAATACGAAGTTTTGCCGATGAAGCGATACTAATTTTCGATTTACTTAAATCTATCGGCGCTATTCCTTTCGCGCCGAACTCAAATTCGAGCGAAGAGCCTTTTTCAAATGATAGACCGACTCCATTTTTTAATTTCGCGGTAATAACAGCCGAGCTGTTTTGGATTTTAAGCAAATCATTCACAATAAAATGATTGTTCCATTCAACTTTACCGCCCGAAATAATTATTTTACTTGGAATTACCGGATACTGACAATTTACAGTAATGTTATCTGCTATAAGTTTACCGCCGATCACTTCTAAAACCGAACCTTGAGCTCCGGGAAATTCTGCAACAGTGACATCATTAGCTTCAAGAATTCCTTTCCAGGAGACAATCATTTCACCTTTTCCTTTATAACCAATAAATACAGGTGCTTTTTTCGCCATTTTTAAATTTCCGGCAGTTAAAAGCATTTCGCCGCTACCCGTAGATTTCCCGTTTCCGCCACCTATTTGAAGATATTTTGATATATTTAATTTCCCACCACAAATCAAAAAAATCCCGTTATTATTATTATTTTTGCCGAGGACCAAACCGGCTG
>JAOZNZ010000636.1 GCA_029933535.1 bacterium
ATCTTTTTTAACCACTAATGGACACTAATAAACACTAATGAAATCAAATTTTAATTATTAATATAATATGGAATAAAATAGTACTACAAATTGAAATTTAGAAAATTTCAATTTCCTCAGCCGTGTCTGCAAATAAATTTCCCCGGCACGGCATGAACATATATTGTACATCAAATATGCATAATATGTCAATAGATGAAATAAATAGAATTCTTAACATACCTTAAACCGGCCATTTACGTTTTGGCACATCGTGTGCAATTACGGTTGTAGTTTTTAAATATTTAACCGAAAAAAAGGAGACGAAGATGAAAGCAACAAAAGAAAACAAAGTGAAAAGTGTAGTAATAATTATTGCGGCGGCATTTATTTTATCAAATACTGCAATAATAACCCGGGCAGCTGGACTGCTTAAACCAATTAATGGAGGAGGAAATAACGTAAAAATTAAATCTCACAAAGTTAATGTTATCATTAATAACGGCTTTGCGAAAACTGAAGTCGATCAAATTTTTCAAAACACAGGAAATGTCGACTTAGATGCCGTTTATTCTTTCCCGCTTCCGAAAAGTGCAAGCTTGTCAGAAGTGAGTTTATGGATTAACGGAAAGGAAGTTATTGGTGAAGTTCTTGAAAAAGAAAAAGCTAAAAAAATTCATAACGAGCAGAAAACTAAAGGTAACGATACCGCACTCGCTGAAAAAAACGATTTCAAAACTTTCGAAATTAGTGTTTCACCCGTTCGGGCAGGCAAAGAAACTCGTGTGCGTATTGTTTATTATCAACCTTTGGAAGTAGATCTTGGTATTGGAAGGTATTTGTATCCGCTTGCCGAAGGCGGAGTTGATGAAGAGCGAATAGCTTTCTGGTCGGTAGATGATGAAGTAACAGAAGCCTTTGCTTTTAACTTAAAACTCAAATCGGCTTTTCCGGTTGAAGACGTTAGATTACCGCATTATGATTCACTTGCTTCGATAACAAAAAATGTTGTTTCAAATGAAAATAAATATGTCGGTGATGTTTATGATGTAACACTTTGTAACGAAGAAAACGGCAGCACAAGATTATCGAATGACATAGTTTTTTATTACAGACTATCAAAAGATGTTCCTGCACGTGTTGAACTTATTCCATATAAACCTAACAAAAAAAGTGACGGAACTTTTATGGCTGTTGTTACTCCGGGAGCTTCTCTAAAAAGAATTGCTGAAGGAACGGACTGGACTTTTGTGCTTGATGTTTCAGGCAGTATGAACGGTGGAAAGATAACTACTCTTGTAAACGGTGTTGCAAAAGTTATAGGTAAAATGTCGCCTAACGACAGATTTAGAATTATCACTTTTAATAATTCCGCAAAAGATATTAGCGGCGGATATATTACTGCAACGCCTGAAAATGTAAAACAATATTGTAAAATAGTGAAAAATATTTCAGCGGGCGGAGGAACAGCTCTTTATGCCGGTCTTTCAGAAGCGTATAAAAAGCTTGATGCCGACAGAACTACAGGGATAATTCTTGTAACAGACGGCGTTTGTAATATTGGTCCGACACAGCATTCGGCATTTTTGAAGCTTATCAAACAAAATGATTATCGACTATTTACTTTTGTGATCGGTAATAGCGCGAATCAGCCTTTATTGGAAAAACTTGCAAAAGAATCCGGTGGATTTGCTATGAACATTTCTAATAATGATGATATAGTAGGAAGATTAATCCAGGCAAAAGCAAAAGTACTTCATCAGAAGCTGCATGACGCGAAACTTAAAATTAAAGGTGTCAAAGTTAAAAATATTACACCGCAAAAAATCGGAAACCTTTATCTCGGACAACAACTCGTTATTTTTGGTCAGTATGAAGGTGGAGGCGAGGTAGAGTTAACTTTCACAGCGAAAATATCAGGTGAAGAAAAAGAATGGAAATGCAAGGCTTATCTTCCTAAAATCGATACAGATAATCCTGAATTAGAAAGATTGTGGGCGCTGTCTTCTATTGATGAAATAATGCAGAATGTTCGTGAAAACGGCGAAACAAAAGATAATCGCAATCAAATTGTTCAACTTGGAAAAGAATTTTCTTTGGTAACTGATTATACGTCTATGCTCGTTATTGAAGACGAAGAAATGGAAAATCAGGGCATTCAACGCAAAAACGCCACACGTGTTCAACGCGAACGAAAAGCTCAACAAAAGCGTGCAACTCAACCAGTGAGAAATTACAGCACAAGCAGAAGAAAAAGCAGTGGCAAAAGTATGTTTGATGGAATTAAAGCTCCAAGTATCGGCGGATCAGGACCGATAGGAATAATATCTATATTAATTATTGGTCTGATGAAGTTTAAAACAAAAAAGAATTAATAATAAATTAATGGGTTGGCGGTTGCAGCAAACCGCCAATCCGTTAGGGCTCAAAGGAAAATTTAAGGGCGATTATTATCTACAAAAAAAGCAGTAATTATTTATT
>JAOZNZ010000637.1 GCA_029933535.1 bacterium
CAAAACAATTAAAAAATAAAATATCGCTTTTTGAAAAAAATGTTTTAATATTAATAAATTTGGAATGTTAAAATATGAAAAAATTTATTCATTATACTTTATTGATTTTTTTGTGCGCAAATGCTTTTCCGGTTCTTCCAAAACCCGTTCAAATAACTGCTCATTCCTCCAGTCAGGAATCATCTGCATGCGGTCCCGGAAATGTTATTGACGGAGATTTTCTAACAAGGTGGGGCAGTGGATTTAAGGACAACCAATGGCTTGAGCTGACTTTTGAAAGTCCTGTAAAAATCTATGGTCTTGAAATAATCTGGGAAAGAGCCTATGCGAAAGAATTTTCTGTTTCTGTTTCATTAGATAAGAAAAATTGGGAAACCGTTTATAAAACAAAATATGGGCATGCCGGACTGAATGACATCTATTTTCCGGGTGTAAGTACGAAGTATGTACGCATCAATGCAATAAAGCGGGGAACTGAGTGGGGGAATTCAATTTACGAGGTTATTATGAAATTGAAAAAAGGACAAAAATCTTTTACTGACAAGCATTGGAAGTTGGAATTTGAAGAAAATTTTGATGCTTTTAATTCTGATGTCTGGGAGAAAGCAACCCATACTTTTGATCTTAATATGGCGCGGTTCAATCCGGCAAATGTGCGATTCACGAATGGAACAATGGAGCTTTGGTTTACAAAGCAAAAGTGTGATGACAGAGATTTTGCAGGAGGGGAATACAGGACAAAGAAAAACTTTTCATACGGTAAATATGTAGTTAGAATGAAAGCCGCGAAAGGGTCCGGATTGATTTCTTCGTTCTTTACATACGAAGATCCCGGAACACCGTGGCATGAAATTGATGTCGAAATTCTTGGTAAGGATACAAAGCATGTTCAGTTTACACGTTGGATTCAGCCTCTTCAGCCCCATTGGAATATTGCGAATCTGAGTTTTGACAGTTCAAAGGATTTCCATGAGTATTCTTTCGATTGGCTGCCGGATTCGATTCAATGGTTTGTAGATGGAGCTCCCCGTTTTACAGCGACAGATATTATACCTCAAAAGCCGCAAAGAATAATGATGAATTTGTGGTCGGCGCATTGGATTGAATGGGCAGGTAAGTTAGAGATGGATGCATTGCCTGCGGTAGCAAAGTATGATTATGTCAGGTATTACAAACCTGTAACGCCTGCAAAACAATCGGTTGAGAACAAAATCAAAATTGTTAATGATGGTAAGCGTTACTGGTTTGAAGCCAACGGCAAAAAATTTATTTCACGCGGTGTAAATTGTGTTCTTCCTTCCGATGGTTCTAAAGGGAAAAAATATGATGTCCTTGCGAAGTATGGTGATGATAAGAAAAAATGGGCGGCTTCTGCGTGGAAACGTCTGGAAAAATTCGGCGTTACAACTGTTAGCGGTTGGAGTGATGACGCTGTTTATTCTATCGGTGTTCCCCATACAAGAGTAGCATGGCTTGGCGGGGGAGGCAAAGGCAGTTTGATCGATGTTTTTGAAGTCGAGTATGCAAACAACTTGTTTGAAGATGCAAGGAACACTATTCAGCCCCGTGCGAATGAGCCGGGATTGATTGGATGGTTTGCCAACAATGAAATGCCGTGGTACGGTGAATTCGGTTGGCCGAGCGGCAATTCTAAAACATTGTTTGACCGCTATCTTGCTCTTCCGGATAATTCGCCCGGTAAGCGTAAGTTAATTGATTTTCTAAAAGCTGCTTACTCGAATTCTATTGATTCATTTTCGGCTGACTGGATTGAGCCTGTTAAGAAATTTGAAGATTTACTTCCGCCGATATATCTTACGCCGAAAAGTTTGCACGCGAAGAAAATTAAAAATGATTGGACAGGCGTTGTCGCGGAACGTTACTTTGCGCTTGCACGAGCGGCAATAAAAAAATATGATCCCAACAGCCTTTTTCTCGGCGTGCGTTTTGCCGGTAATGCGCCCCGTGCGGTTATTGAGGTATGCGGTCGTTATGTAGATGTATTAAGTTTGAATTATTATCGGAAAGATGGAGTTATCAGCACGAAATTTCTTGATAATTTTTATGCACTTACAAAGAAACCGATTCTTATCACTGAATTTTCTTTTCGTGCAATGGAAAACGCGTCCGGTGACGCAAATTCTAAAGGTGCGGATGTGACCGTACAAACTCAGGCTGATCGAGCTGAAGGATATCGCAAATATTGTACCGCGATGGCGAAACTACCATATATTATTGGTTGGGATTGGTTTCAATATTTTGACCAGCCGCCCGGGGGGCGTTTTGACGGTGAGAATTCGAATTACGGGATTATATCAATTGATGATGTTGTGTATCCCGAACTATCTGCCGCGATGTTGGATGTGAACTTGAAAGTTGATGAGCTTCACCGGTTATCAACACATCCGATGCCCGAATCTTTCGACAAGGGATCCTGGGGGGAACTTCGACCTGTCA
>JAOZNZ010000638.1 GCA_029933535.1 bacterium
CAAAAGAATATCACTGCTACGGCGATTGGTTAAATAATAATGCAAATACTCCCAAAGACATAATTTATATGGCTTATTTCGCTTATAGCGCGGATTTAATGTCACGAATCGCGTGTGTACTTGGTAAAAAAAACGACGCGAAAAAATATGAAAAACTTTTCTTAAATATTAAAAATGCTTTTAATAAAAAATACGTCGATAAAAATTACAAAATAAAAGGCGATACTCAAACTTGCTATATTCTCGCTCTGGCTTATAATCTTTTAGATGATGAAGGCAAAAAACATGCCGCAGAATACTTGGTTGAAAGAATTGAAGAACGGAACTTCCATCTCTCAACAGGTTTTGTGGGTACAAAAGATATTATGACCGTTCTCGAAAAAATAGGAAGAAATGATATCGCTTATAAACTTTTGTTAAATACTACCTATCCTTCATGGGGATTCTCTATCAAAAATGGTGCGACTACGATATGGGAAAGATGGAATGGATGGACTCCGAAAGAAGGTTTCGGTAATGCCGCTATGAATTCTTATGCTCATTATGCTTATGGGACTGTCTATCTCTGGATGGCTGAAAATATCGGCGGTATTCGGCCCGCGGAAAAGGCGTTTAAAAAAATCATTATTAAACCTTCTCCAGGCGGGAATCTTAAAAATGCTAAATGTGAATATGAATCTATCAATGGTAAAATTTCAACCGATTGGTCAATAAGTAAAACAACTTTCAAACTTAATGTTGAAATTCCGGTAAACACTACCGCTAAAATATATATTCCTGCCGCAAAAATTTCAGATATTAATGAAAACGGCAAACAGGTTTCACGGGTTAAAAATATTAAATTCACGGGAATGGAAAATGGTTATGCCGTATTTGAAACAGAATCAGGGAAATATGTGTTTGAAGCTGGAAGTTGAAACTATTTTTTTATTTTTCACAAAGCCATTTCCAAGTTGGAATAACCATTAATTTAAATTCATCAATTTCAATTGTTTTTTCGATATTATCGGTTAAAATAACAGCATTTTCTTTGTTAAAATATTTAAGAGCAGCAACGGTACCGGTTATTTCTCTGTCCTGATTATTTTTGTTTAAGTTGTAGCAAACCTGGATAATATTTTTAGGAGAATTATTTTTAATAGTAACAAAATCACATTCCGTACAATTCTTTAAAAAATAAATTTCTGAATTTTGTTTAAATAATTCATTGAAAACAAGATTCTCCAACAGAAGTCCGTAATTCTTTGAAATACTATAATTACACGCTGATGCCAGACCGGTATCGATAGAATAAATCTTCTTTACTGTCTGATTACTTTTTATAGATGATTCAGAAAATCTTGTCAATTGCGAGAAAATAAAAGCATCAAAAAAATATTCTAAAAAATCATACAAGGAATTCTTGCTTACTTTATATCCTCTTGATTTTAAATCGTTAAAATATTTGTTGACCGAAAATGATCGCGCGGAATTAGCGAATAATCGTCTCATCATATCTTTTAAAACATATATATTGCCGATGTTATGTCTTTCAATTAAATCACGATATAACATTATGTCTGAATAAGTTTGCAGAGTTTTAATCCTTAACTCATCATCAAAAAAAACAGTTTCGGGAAATCCGCCGTTGTATAAAAAATTTTGATAAGCTACATAAATTACACTTTTGTTTTTTGTTGAATATATATCTTTAGTGTCTATCTTTTTAAACCTGCAATACTCAATAAATGATAAAGGTAAGAGAGAGTAAGAAATAGAGCGACCACGCAAAGAAGAAGCTATTTCCGAGCTTAACATTTTTGATGAAGAACCTGTAATAAAAATATTAGAAGTAACAGTTTCGGTTAGCCTTCTAACAAAAACTTCCCAGTTATCTAATACCTGAATTTCATCAAAGAAAAAATATACATCCTTCAAATTGTTTTTTGGATGGAGTTGACAATAAGCATCTAAAATATTCTGAAAATTAAAATTTTCTTTATCGATTCTATCATCTTCAAAATTCAAATATATAATTCTGGATTTAGATATTTTTTTTTGCAGTTCAGAGATGAGATAAAGCAAATAACAAGATTTTCCCGAACGCCTTGGACCAATTATAGTAATAACCTTTCCCGAATTAACAGGAACTTCTAAATCACGTTTGACTAATTTTCTTTTTGTTCGCGAATTAAAATCGAAAATCATAGATTTAATGACATCTATCATAGGTGTTTCCTTATTGTAAAGAAAGAATATTAAAATGTTTCCTTATAAAACATATAATATCATAAAAACTTGGGAAATGCAACCACTGGTACCAAAACGCAGATAATAACGCTTTGCACGGTATTTCATAGCGCGAGTCAGACCTGACCCCGCCCGGTATGCTCCGGGCGCAATACGAACACTGAACACCGAACACTGAACACCGAACACTGAACACCGAACACCGAACACCGAACAC
>JAOZNZ010000639.1 GCA_029933535.1 bacterium
GACACCTGACACCTGACACCTGACACCTGACACCTGACACCTGACACCTGACACAGCCCAAGGAGAATTGCCATGCCAACCAAACGCACTCGAACATGGAAAAAGAATCCGAGAATTCTTATTGTTACCCCTGAAATCACTTACCTGCCGCAAGGCATGGGGAACATGACCAACTCTCTCAAGGCCAAAGCGGGCGGAATGGCAGATGTATCCGCATCACTTGTCTCATCGCTTTTTGATCTTGGTGCGGATGTACATGTTGCGCTGCCGCATTACCGTCGGATGTTCAATATTGATGTTGGGAAATTAATTGACGAAGAGCTTAGGAAGTATCAAAGCAAGTTGCCTGATGACAGAATACATCTTGCGGAAGACAGGATTTTTTATTATAGGGATTCAGTTTATTCAGAGCATGAATTAGAAGATCCGGCAGCAGCCCTCGCTTTTCAGCGTGAAGTTATCAACAATATCATTCCAAAAGTCAATCCTGATTTAATTCATTGTAATGATTGGATGACCGGACTTATTCCCGCGTATGCGAAACGCCTTGGAATTCCCTCTCTTTTTACAATTCATAACTTACACTCTCAAAAAGTTTTATTGGAAAGAATTGAATCCAGTGGTATTGATTCAGCAGAGTTCTGGCAAAATCTTTATTACGAAAGGCCACCATATAATTACGAAGAAACCAGAGCTGCAAATCCGGTTGATCTAATGGGAAGCGGAATATTTGCGTCTCATTTTATTAATACGGTAAGCCCTACTTTTCTTGACGAAATTGTTGACGGGCATCATGATTTCATTGCCGACCCGATTCGCCATGAAATCGCCAACAAAAAATTTGCGGGTTGCGCGGAAGGAATTCTAAATGCTCCGGATCCTAAATATAATCCTGCGGTTGACGAATTAATCCCTATAAAATATACTCCTGAGACACATTTTGAAGGCAAGAGAAAAAACAAGCTGAAACTTCAGGAAAGATTAGGTCTGACAATAGATGAAAACGCGCCGATCTTTTTTTGGCCGTCAAGGCTCGATCCAATCCAAAAAGGGTGTGACATATTCGCTGATTCTTTATATGAAATTATTTCAAAATATTGGGACGATAATTTACAAATCGCAATTGTTGCAAACGGGTCATTTCAAAATCATTTTTATAACATTGTCAGGCAGCATAACTTTCAAAGCCGAGTCGCTGTTTGCGACTTTGATGAAGCAATTTCAAGACATGGTTTTGCCGCCTCAGACTTTACTCTTATGCCTTCTCTTTTCGAACCGTGCGGCTTGCCTCAGATGATTGGCGCTACTTACGGCTCTCTGCCAATCGTTAATGATACCGGTGGCCTTCACGATACAGTTTCTCATTTACAAGTAACTAAAAATAAAGGTAACGGATTTGCTTTTAACGTTTACGGCTGCGATGGTTTACAATGGGCGATAGATGAAGCGATGAAATTTTATAAATTATCATCAAACATTAAAGAAAAACAAATATCGCGAATTATGCAGGAAGGGATTGAAAATTTCAACCATTCAGTAACCGCGAGAAAGTATTTTGATATTTACGAAAAAATGTTAAAACGCCCGCTTATTAATTAATTGTAAGAGTCCACGCTTTAGCGTGAATCTTTTAATCCTAAAAATCGCAGTTGAAATTGGAAACAAGGATTAACCAACGTTGTACGCAAAGTGTTATTAAACTCCCCTCCTTAATTTAGGAGGGGGGCCCGCGTGCCCCAGCGTATGCGGGGGAAGGGCGGGGTGGTTTTGATGTTTGACGTTTGCCATCAACAATTTTTGCTAAAATTCGGAATTTCCGAATTTGTATATAATTTATTCTTCTTTTAATTCTTTTTCTTTATTATCAAATCTCTGATTATTTTTCAAAGATTTTTTCTTTTCTGACAACAGTTTTCTTTCAACTTTATGTAAGCATTATATCGTCGATTTCTTTTTTTGCGCCAGAGCCAATATCGACCATTTTGCTGACGTCAGCAAAATGGTCGGCAACATCTTGATTGGACAATTGACAAGCAGTTTTTGCTTTTTCAATTACTGCAACAAAATTCCGCCATTGAGTATATCCAAGTAGCTCCTGCAAATCTCTTGCAAGCCAAAATTCAACACCGTTATCGGTTTTTTTCGTCAATTTCATAAATTTCCTGACCTGAACTATCTTTACCTGAATTTTAAGTCAACCGCTGCTTAAGCGACAATATTTTATAGATTACAACGAATGCGATTCAATCGTTAAATTCAAGTTTAGATATAATAATGATTTATTATAGTCATTACATTGAGAACTGTCAATATATTGTGTTTTTATTCTCAGTTATGTATAATTAAGTGGTTAAGTGGTTAAGTGATTAAAATATTTAGAATAAGGAGATTATAATGTCAGAAATGTTCGTTAAAGAATCTGCACATAAACTAATTGATAAGTTG
>JAOZNZ010000090.1 GCA_029933535.1 bacterium
AACCCGCTAAGAAAAAAGTGGCTAAAAAACCCGCTAAGAAAAAAGTGGCTAAAAAGAAAAAATAGATGGGGTTACCCAGCAAAAAAGCCGCCGGAATATCCGGCGGCTTTTTTATTTTAATAGAAAATATTCTACCAATTATTTATTTAGTGCCTGACCGAAAAGCACTATTTATTCTCCTTCCAAAAATTCTGAATCCAAACCATACAACCGCAAGAATAATTACAATTATGTAGATCATCCGATTAAAACCGCGACTGTTTTTTTTCACCGCTGAAGCATCATAAGTAAAACCTTTATCAAATTCCATCGATTTAATTACATCTTCGATAACAGGGAAATATTTTTCTTCTGTATCCTGTAGGAACGTAAAATGAAATCTGACATATCCGTAACGGCATGGATAAATCGCTGTCACAGTTGTAAGGTTTTGCTTGTCTTTCGCTCTGAACATAGAGCAATAACCTACAACCACCTCATTCTCAGGATCATAAACCGCGGGCATAGGTTTCACTTCACCAAAAAGATTGCTTTTAAATAAATCTACATAAGCCCTTCGAATATTTGGTGCGAAATTTATTGCTTCAGCTTTAACTTCTTCAACAGTCGGCATAGGTCTTGTTTCAATTTCAATAAGTGCGTAAGGCATTGTGAAATCCATCAGAGCTTTTCTCTGAATAGCGAGGACATAATTCTGCACGGGTTTATCCGGATATAATTTTCTGAGAATATCTTTATATCGCTGAAGCACTTTACCAGGAATTACCTGCCAGTAATCAGGAAGGATAAATTTGAAATGACCCGGCGCGTAAGAAAAAACTTTACCGTTAGAAACCGTTTTAGTTAAATCATTAGATGAAAAAGATTTAGGTATGTTAGTTTCTTCGGCAAATAAATTTGAAACCGTCAAAACGGATACTAATATAAAAATATTCAAAATTTTCTTTGTCATTTCTTTGTTCCGGATTTGTTTGTTACAGAATGCGACCCGTTTTCAACCAACAAAACAAAATCCCCACATTCTTTACGGCTTATTTTATGATCTTTAGCAGATGTCGCAAGATTGGTCATCGCGTTAACTGTCCACGGTTCAAGAGCAGTAATCCCCTTTTTTTCAATATGAGCGAAGATTTTGATATACGCGTTGGAAAATTCCGCGCGTTCTTCAGGCGAAACATCAGAATCAATTGCCTTCATAGTTGGTGTCAAAGCATAACGCCCAAGACTAGAAAAAATTTTGGATGCATTCAGAAAAAGAACAACTGAAAGAATAACTAACGCAACAAGAGTGCAAGAGAGAAAAACGATTGTAAACCACATACATCCATTACGCTTTCTCGGCAATATTAATGACGTTAGAATACCGTTAGCATACGCTTTAGCATGTTGAGAATTATGTTCGTTTAATTTTGACATTATCGAATTAATTCTCTGCCGATGTTAATAGAAGTGCCTTTAACTCAACACTATCAAGCGAAATATTAAAAGTTACTCCCTTTTCCTGCACGAAGAAAGGAATGTCATCCTTATTATTAACTAACTGTCTGATTTGATTGGCATTTAGTACAGGCAAAAATATTTTAGCATCTATAACAGGAAGAAAATCCTTGTTTATTATCGCTACATAAGTCTTTGAATTTAAAGTACCCATTTTTACAATCAGTCCTTTCGCCTGGCTGTTTTGAGTTACTTCTTCCATTGGAATATCAGGCAGAGAAAGAAAATTCATGAAAAATCTCCTTGCATAATCAGCATATGGAAAACATACCGGACTCGCCTGCTCAAAAGAAAGATAAGTTGGATTTGCAACACTCATAATGGAAACAGGTTCATACATTATATATTGCCGAGGATGATAAAATGTTTCTCCGGCATAATATGAACGACTCTTAGGTTTGAGATAAATTCTAGATGTAGAATGAATTGCCGGTGCAATCTTAACTGCCAGTTTTCCGTTTCGCTCAAACATATTTATATATTTACCCGAGTTCGACGCTAGTTTTCCATATACAGGCACTTCACATAAAATCGAATTAGACGATGCTATATCAAGAAACAAACCCTCTTCAGTTGTCGACCATTCCCCTACTGCGTTAGTTAAATCATCTTCGTTAATATTAGGGAGTGGAAAACCTTCAAAAGGAAGTTTTCTGATATTTTTCATTTTAGTATTCCAATTTTGCAATGTTTCGAAATAAACATTTTCAAACGGCATACCTGATCGACGCCAGTGATAATAAATTAAAGGTCCTGTATCTGTTTCAAGAATTTCTTCATAAGTTGCATGTAGTTTTTCAAGAAAATTCATGAGTTTGAGCTGATACCATTTTCTGTATTGGGGTTGAAAACGCGCAATAATATCTAATCTTTTCTGTTTTAAAAATTCTCCTTTAAGTTTTGTTTTCGTTTCTTTTTCAAAAAGGTTAATTGCATTTTCTGAATATGAAGTTAAAAGAAAATTTGCTCTTCTTCGAATTATTAATTGTTTTAAAATATCTTTATATTCTTCTTTAATATTCAGTACTCCTTCACTAATTAAATTATTCGCGTCCTCAAGTGCTTCCGGATAAGTTATATCAACCGAATCAGATAAACTTTTACCGGTTGAAGGTCGAACATAAGGAACTGCAGGCTCTCCGTCTGATTTAACTCCATGGGCTTTCTCAGGTAAATCATCAGAACCACCATATTCAATGCGGGGAAATACGTTTAATTTAAGCTGATTAGACCATTTTAAATATTCATCCCAATAATCATATCGCTTGTTGGAATCTTCCGTTTTATCAGTTTCGTATTCGGTACCGTCAATCAAACTTCTAATCTGCTGTCTGTACCGTGGAGATTTAAAAAGAATTGAATTATTAGCAGTTCCATGAGCATTCCATGATAGTACCGCCGGAGCAACAGAATTCAAACCATAAAAAACAGAATTAATTAACGGCGAAAAACGTATGTCATCTTTCGGTAAAGCATCTTCCGGTTCTACCCAGGTATAACGTTGATATTCTATCGGAAATGTTCTTCTTATTCTCGGAATTCCAATAGTTTGAAATTCATTCAATGAAATCTCAAGCAAAAGAGGCTTGCGGCTGAATGGGGCGCTTAATGAGCCGGGATCGACAACACCTACATAAAATCCGTTTCTTACCTCTTCTAATCCGGCCCAAACAATAAATTTAACTGTTGCTTCTTTATCGTTCAGAGGAAATTTTATCTGCTCCATAAAATATCTCGGCTCAGGCTGACCCATAGTATGACCGGTATGAATTCCAGGTGTGTACATTCCACTGCCAACCAGAAAAGAAAATGTTCTCGGCATGTCTTCAGTATATTTTATTTCCAGAAGATACGGCATATTTAATTTTAAATTTACTCCAACCATATATCCGAAAAATCCACGATCATAATTAACTGCACGGCCAATTATACCCCATATATTAGTTCTGTGCGAACCTGTCAAATGACCGCTAACAACTTCTTCGCCTAAAGTCGTATCCGTTCGTCCATCACGCAATTGATGATGGTCCTTCCTCAGACCGCATGAAACAGAATCATTCGGGATAAGACTTCCAAGATATGCCGGGTCATCTGTTTGTTCAAATGCTGGCAAAACGGTTATCTGTTTCATCGTCCGCCATTCTACATCAGAATCCCTGCCAACTTGCATCATCAAAAGATAATTTCCGCTGAACCTCAGTCGCAAATTCACGTCCTGTACATCTTCCATAGATGAAAGCAGCCGCCCGGTCCCACTGTTAAAAACTTTATAATTTAAGCTGACATTTTCCGAAACATCTGTTGTGCTCATTGATGAGTGGTCAACAATTCTTACATAATATGTTTTCCCGGCTTGTATTATATCCTTATCATCTTTGATATCCACAACAAATTTTCTCGCGTTTTTTATTGGTCCTCTATGTAATATTTTACCTGTTGATGCATCAACAATTGTTTCTTCAGGTCCTCCCTGCATATGTGAATACATTGTGTCCTTGTAATAACCATATCCACACGCTATGTAATAATGATGCGGTAAACCGGGTAATTTAACTGTGGTTCTGATTACTCCGCCATTGCTCCAGAATGTTGCATTCGAAAACTCCACCATGGCAAACTCAACACCGTTTGTATACAAAAAACGAACATAAGGTGCTGTGATTAAATCATCACGCTCCTTCGTTGTGAAAAGTGTACATTTAGCGAAAGTCTCTCCTTCGCTCACGCTGACTCTAACATCATATTTCAATTCGTCATAATTATTTCCGGGAGAAGGTATCCTTGAATATATCCATTCACCGGGTTTGCGTACAACACGAACTTTTTTCCTGGGTGGCTTAAGATGTAATTTACCGGGAGATGCCGCCGCTGCAATTTCGCAAAATGTAAATGCAGTAAGTAAAATTAAAAATGGTACAATAATTTTTTTCGATAATTGTTTACTTATTTTCATAATATTTTTTTTTGTTGCGTCATTTCATTAATGACTCTTAATTTACATATATTTCGCACAATTGAGTTTTAAAGTACTTGATCAAGTTCTTTAAATCTCAAACATACATGATATATTATACCAAATTCCACTCTTCAATATACATTCCCGCCAAAAATATCCTGCGCTACTATTACTGGAAATTCTTCAAACCTGAGTTTGTGGACCGATTCTGTTCCTAAATCTTCATACGCAACTATTTCGCAGGCAATTATTCGCTCACTTAATAATGCTCCTGCACCGCCAACAGCTGCAAAATATACCGCTCTATATTTTTGAAGCAACAAAGCAACGTCGGTTCCTCGTTCTCCCTTACCTATCATTCCGCGAACTCCGGCTTTCAAAAGCTGCTCCGTATACGGGTCCATTCTGTATGATGTTGTCGGACCGGCCGAACCAATCGGTCTGCCTGGAGGAGCAGGAGCAGGTCCCGTATAATAAATTGTAGCGTTTTTAAGTTCAAACGGCAATTCCTCACCATTTTCAATGGCTTCTACAATCCTCTTGTGAGCGGCATCACGTGCAGTATAAACTATTCCGCTAAGTAAAATATGTTCACCTGCACGAAGTGTTTTTACAACTTCTTCGGTTAATGGCAGAGTAATTGATTTTGAATCAGTCATAATCATTTAATTTGTCCTGTTTATTAACATTACAATTATCATACCAAAGCACAATTAAATAGTCAATATTCAATGTTCTTTGTTAATAGTTGGACCTAAATAGATATTGACATCAAATCAAAAGAAATGTATAATTCCTATTAACTATTAACTATTAACTATTAACTATTAACTATTAACTTTTTGATTATGCCTGAACTTAAAGCTGTGATTTTTGACCTCGATGGCGTTCTCGTTGACTCTCACCTTCTTCATTATAAAAGCTGGCTGCGGCTGGCTGATGAGCTTGGTCTTGATTTTGATGAAAAAATGGGCGACACATTCCGCGGAATGGAACGCTCGGAATGTATGAGAATTATGTTCGAGAAGTTCAACGGCAAAACCGCTCCGCCAATGGACAAGATTAACGAACTTACCGGCAGAAAAAATGCCTATTATCTTGAGCTGCTTGATAACGCAACCGCTGATGATTTACTCCTTGAAGGTTCGGTAGAACTTCTGAAATCTCTGCGGAGCGAAAGCATTGGAATTGTTATCGCATCTGGCAGCAAAAATGCAAAACAGGTAATTAAACACGCCGGTATCGAAAATTTGATTGACGCTATTATTGATAGATTTGATGTCGAAAACACAAAACCGGATCCTTCTATTTTTCTCGAGGCTATTAAAGCCGCAAATGTTCCGGCAGAAAACTCCGTCGGTATCGAAGACGCTTTGCTCGGTGTTGAAGCTCTTCGCAGCGCCGGATTAAAATCAATCGGTGTTGGCCATTATGTTGATACAGCCGATCTTCATGTCAAAAAAATTGCTGACTTAACAATCGAAATGATGAGAAAACTTTTGGCATAAGGCATTAAAACCTTGTAACCTTAAAACCCTATTTATGACTTCTTCCGAAATAAGAAAAACTTTTCTCGATTTCTTTAAAGAAAAAGGACACTCTACTGTGAATAGCGCTCCCGTTATTCCTCTTGGCGATCCAACTCTTCTTTTTACTAACGCGGGAATGAATCAATTTAAAAATGTTTTTGTAGGTCTTGATAAACGACCCTATTCACGCGCAGCTTCCTGTCAAAAATGTATCCGCGCAGGCGGAAAACATAATGACCTCGATAATGTGGGAAAAACTCCCCGACACCATACCTTTTTTGAAATGCTCGGTAATTTCTCCTTCGGAGATTATTTTAAAGAAGAAGCTATTGATTTCGCTTACGAACTTCTTATTGATAAATTCAATATACCAAAAAAACATCTCTGGATTTCTGTTTACGAAAAAGATGATGAAGCTGCAGAAATATGGGAAAAATATTTCCCGACAGATAGAATCGTAAAACTTGGTAAAAAAGATAACTTCTGGGAAATGGACGAAACAGGTCCATGCGGTCCATGCACGGAAATTCATATCGATATGAGATCTCTTTTTGGCGATCGCTGTCCACAAAATTTGTCGTTTGACGATGAACAGTGCCTCGAACTCTGGAACCTCGTTTTTATGCAGTTTAACCGCTCTGAAAACGGCTCGCTTGAACCACTGCCGAAACCAAGCGTTGATACCGGCGCGGGACTGGAAAGAATAACTTCTATTGTTCAAAAAAAACATTCAAACTACGAAACTGACCTCTTTACACCATTGATTGATAAAGTTACCGAACTTTCTTCAGTTCCTTACACTCCTCTTGAATGTTACGGCGAAAAACCAATGTCAAATAAAGATATTGAAGCCGGAATGCCTCATCGCGTTATTGCAGATCATATTCGTACTCTTGCGTTCGCGATTGCTGACGGCGCTGTTCCTTCAAACGAAGGGCGGGGATACGTCTTGCGGAGAATTCTCCGACGTGCGTCAAGATACGGCCGCTCTATTGGTATTAACAAACCTTTTCTAACAAAACTTCTTCCGGTCCTTTCTGGAATTCTAGGCAAAAATTATCCGCAGCTTATTGAAAGACAAGATTATTTAAAAGATATGATTCAAGTCGAAGAGGAACGTTTCGTTTCTACTCTCGCTACCGGAATAGAACTTTTTAATAATATTATTGAAAAAAGTTCATCTGATAAAAATCAAATTTCAGGTGACGAAGCTTTTAAACTTTATGATACTTATGGTTTCCCACTGGATATTACCGCCGATATGGCTAGAGAACGCGGCTGGGCGGTTGATATTGACGGCTTTAATACCGCCCTTCAAAAACAACGCGAAAGAGCTAAATCCGCTCGATCAGTTTCAGGTCCTAAATTATCAAAAGTTTACAGTGAATTATACGAGCAGTTTGGTGATACAACTTTTCTCGGATATGCTCAAATGAGAGCCGACAGCATTATCTTATCAATGCTGAACTTTGAAGGTGAACCATGCGAAGAACTGAAAGAGGGTGAAAAAGGATGGATTATCGTTGACCAAACTCCTTTCTATGGAGAATCCGGCGGCCAGGTCGGCGATACAGGTAAAATGTTTTCCGATAATGGAGACGCGGAAGTCATTAATGTTCAACGACCTGTCCATAATTTGTTTTCTCATCTTGTTAAAATTAATAAAGGTGTTTTTCGCTCGCTGGACGTTGTTATTCTCGAAACTGCCGAAGAAGAACGCCAGGCAACTATGCGTCACCATACCGCCGCACATCTTTTTCACGCTGCATTAAGACAAGTCGTCGGTAAGCATGCAACACAAGCAGGATCTGCTGTTAATCACAATAGAATGCGTTTTGATTTCCAGCACCATACCGCTCTCGTTTCAGGTGAAATCGAGCAGATAGAACGAATCGTAAATAAAATCATAATCAGCGACCTACCAGTTGAAATTACTGAAATGTCGCTCGAAGAAGCTCAAAAAATAGGCGCAACAATGCTCTTCGATGAAAAATACGGCGACAAAGTGCGCGTTGTTAAAATCGGCAGCTACAGTTGCGAACTGTGCGGCGGGACTCACACACCGACTACCGGCTGCATAGGCTCGTTCAGAATTGTAAGCGAATCCGCTGTCGCGGCAGGAATCCGTCGCGTGGAAGCTGTTTGCGGAATGGAAGCTTTTGAAGAAATGTTACGGTCACGACGAATCGTTTATGAAGCTGCAAGAATTTTAAATGTAAAAGAGGATGATATTCCAAACCGAATAGAAAAATTTATTGCTGAAAATAAATCCATCTCAAAAAAATTAAAAGAGGCTAAATCTGGGAATATTGGCGACTATATTTCTAATGCCCTTGCAAATCTTAAAAAATTTAATGACACAAACATTATTATTGCAAATGTGGGCGAAATTGACGCTCCTACTTTGAGAAATATCGCCGATGGTATTCGTGCAAAACTTGATAGTTATGTAATTGTACTCGGAGCTGTTAACGAAGGCAAATGCCTTTTTGTTGCACAAATAAGTAAAGACAACACTAAAAATGGACACCATGCCGGCAATATTATAAAACATGTCGCTAAAATAGCCGGCGGAGGAGGAGGAGGAAAACCGGAAATGGCGCAAGCAGGTGGAAAAAATCCCGATAAATTGGATGAAGCACTCGGAATTGTGGATGAACTTCTTAAAAATATCCCCTCTTGAGCAGAATGTCCCGGGCAAAGCATCGGGAAGGGGTAGCCAAGCGACGGGGCATGTTCCCTTTGACCTTTTGACCTTTGAAATTCCCCTCTCGAGAGGGGTGGCGCGAAGCGACGGGGTGTGTTATGTTTGACTTTGACTTACAAAGGCGGGGTGCCCAAAGGGCGGGGTGGTTCTTTAACCTTGGCATTTTACTGATTCTCTAAGCATAATCAAAAATGCAAAATACTGTAAATTCAATTTGTCCCGACAACCTTTGCCCTTATGAGAATCACCGAAAACGAAAAAACATCCGACAAATATGAATAGCTATTAACGAAGGGATTTTATTATGACTCAAAAGAATTTAAAACCATTCTTTACTGATAT
The DNA here is from genome assembly GCA_029933535.1 of bacterium. Taxonomy (GTDB): domain Bacteria; phylum Auribacterota; class UBA3054; order UBA3054; family B51-G9; genus B51-G9. Next base: position 9,032 of record JAOZNZ010000090.1, read on the forward strand.
TAAAAATCAAATCCCTATTTTATCGCACAAAACCGATAAAGCCAAAAAATATGTTAATAATAAATATACACTCTGATTAACAAACAAAATCCAGAACATTTTTTTAACGACTTGCAAAACAACAGCTAATATGGTATATTATATAGAATTGTGAGATTATTTCTCGTTTTATATATACATACGACCATTTCTAAACTTTATTGTGAGAAAAACATGTTATTAGAATTTACAGTTGGCAATTATAAATCATTTAAAGAACCTGTAACACTTAGCATGGTTGCATCTTCTTTAAAAGAACATGACAATACCCATACTTTTAGTTCAAATAAATATAAACTTCTAAAGAGCGAAATTATTTATGGTGCAAACGCAAGCGGAAAAAGCAATTTATTTAAAGCTCTTACATTCATGAAAAATTTTGTCTTTTCTTCTGCAAAAGAAACTCAAATAAGCGAAAAAATTGATGTTGAC
>JAOZNZ010000640.1 GCA_029933535.1 bacterium
AATCTTGAAAAACTAATAATAACACTCAGCGAAAAAGGACTCGCGCTATGCGATAAAAATGGCGAAATTAAAACTATGCCTGTCGCTAAAACGCACAGCGTTTATGATGTTTCCGGTGCAGGCGATACGATTGTGGCTGCACTTGCAGCAGCGCTGGCAAAAGGTATTGACACTTGGGAAGCCTGCAAAATCGCCAATGCGGCCGCGGCAATTGTTGTTGGCAAGATGGGTACAGCTACGGCGACACGATTAGAGATACAAAAATTACTTAATGGGCAGACACGAGATCTGCCCCTACAAAAATCATAAATCACAAATCCAAAATCTAAAATATTATGAGTGGACATTCTAAATGGGCAAGTATTAAACACAAGAAAGCCGGAACAGACGCTAAAAGAGGAAAATTGTTCAGCAGGCTTTCTAAAGAAATAACTATTGCAGCTAAAATCGGCGGTGGGGACATGGATATGAACCCGCGACTTCGTTCAGCCATTACCGCGGCTAAAGCTGCTAATATGCCAAAAGAAAATATTGACCGCGCTACCAAAAAAGGTACCGGTGAACTACCGGGCGTGGTTTATGAAGAAATAACTTATGAAGGTTACGGACCCGGCGGCGTTGGAATTATTATCGAATGCCTTTCTGATAATCGTAATCGCGCGACAGGCGAAGTACGTTCAACGCTAGACCGTCGCGGTGGAAATCTTGCGAGTAATGGTGCTGTTTCCTGGCAGTTCAACAAGAAAGGTTTTATTACTATTGAAATTTCCGCTACTGACGAAGACACTATTTTTACTGTTGTTACCGATGCCGGCGCGGACGACATGGAAATAAACGATGGTTTTTATGAAATCACAATTCCGGTAGAAAATTTCGAGGATGTAAAAAAAGCGATTGAAGATGCCGGCATCAAAACTAATGTAAATGAATTGACTATGCTGCCCTCTTCAACAGTAAAAATTGAAAAAGAAAAAGAAGCCGCGGCATTAATGCGCTTAATTGATGCTCTCGAAGATCTGGATGACGTCCAAAATGTTTATGCTAATTTTGATATGAGTCAGGAACTTCTTGAAAAGCTTGCAGAGGAATAATTATTATTGAATGATTTCAATCATTTCAATCATTTCAATCGTTAAATAATAAATGCCAGTCAACAATTCAATTGATATTTCCGAACAGGATGTTATCCATGTTTTTACCGATGGAGCCTGCAGCGGCAATCCCGGTCCTGCAGCCTGGGGAGCGGTACTTATTTTCAACAATCACATAAAGGAATTTTCTGAATTCATTGGTGACGCGACGAATAACATTGCTGAACTTTCAGCGATAAAAAATGCTCTTAAAAAAGTTACGAAGCACGATATCAAGATAATATTATATGTTGACAGTGATTACTCAATAGGCGTTCTTACAAAAAACTGGAAAGCTAAAGCCAACAGTGTGTTAATTCAGGAAACCAAAACTCTGATGGAATCTTTTGATGACATCACCTTCCATAAAATCGCGGGGCATGCGGGAATAAAATTCAACGAACGTGCCGATCAGCTCGCCCGTCTGTCGATAAAGCAGCATCAGGACGCGTATTTGATGTAATTGTGATATATTAGAGAATATACGTAAAGAAAAAATACAAATACATTTTTCTTCCTGTATTGTTTTTGACTCATATCATGGCGGAGTATGCCCTCATAAAAAATATCTGGAAAAATTGGTTCACGACAAATTGAAACTCGATTATGTTGATGGTTCAAAAATAAGCGATATAACTGATTTTCAATCAACAATAAATGTTGAATGACCACCACGAAGACTCGAAGAGCACTAAGATAAATTCACCAAAATTTTTAATTTTAAAATTATTTTGATTTTATATCTTTATCATAATACTATGAAATCATTATAAATACTAAAAAAACAATTACTAATAATATTATTAAACGCATTCTATTTATAAATTTAATTCTTCTTTTATTTACATTACATTGAAAATAATACGGAAGAAATTGTTTTGAAGTTATTATAAATACCATTAAAAATGTTGGAATAGTAACGATATCGAAAAAATCACATTTTTTATTATAAATATATCCAAAACATATACCAATTATAAGCAATATTAAAGTTATATAATAATCAAAATAATAAATAACATTTGTTTGATTCCTAGCTTTTTTATTATATACATAATAAAAGCATAATTTACTACAAAAAAGCACAAAAAAAATAATAAATATTAGCCATTTAATTGTTATATTATCCATAATTTTCTTCCTTCTTTTTTTTCTAAATCTTTTTAAATTGTTTTGTCAATAATCGTTTTGTCAATAAATTTAATTATTTTTCTTGCGGGACGGTAGTGTTTCAAATTTACTTATTTTGCTTAATACTTAATTAGTCGTCCCTTAAAAAGTGTTTTGGTTTATATCCCAAAGGGATATTTCA
>JAOZNZ010000641.1 GCA_029933535.1 bacterium
TCCCGGCAAATTATTTGTATGTTAGATTTAGCGATAATACTTCCGGAAACGCTAATGGTGCTCGAGTTCTTAATGCTTTAATTACCGAAGAAGGTTACCCGAATTTTTATGCCGGGGGCGGGGAACCTACAATAGGTCCGGGAACTTATTATGTTGGAGACCAGCAATTTTTATTTTCAAAAGATAACACTTCTGACAGAGAGGTCAACGGACGTTTCGCAGATACAACCTCCTCTTTTGTTTACAAATTTGATCTTCCTGATGATGAAGATGATTGTGAATTAATTGCTTATGTATCACAGCAATACAAAGTAGAGATTTCCAAAGACTGGGATTTCTCGGATGTTTTTTATATAACACAATCTCTTAATTCAGCAGATACTAAACAGAGAATTAGCGTAAATTTAAAAACTCTCCTTTCGCAATTGTCTGATAATGTTATTTATTTTAGAATGAGCGATGCTGTTCCCTCAACAGGGTGGGGCGGTAATCTAAGGCGACTTTGGATTGCTCCTCAAATTCCCGCAATCGGAAAAAGTTTCGTAGCTATGGATGAAATTGAAGCCGCTTTCCTTTGGGAAAATAATAACTCTATCTTCATTAGCGATTGGGGATTTCGCTTTACCGATGCACACAATTATGCTGCATATAGATTTAATTTTGGAGCTGAAGCTACTAATTTGTCATCCATTACAATAAGTACTTCCAGCGAATATTTATTTCAAGGCTCATCAAATGGAGTTGACTGGGTTGATCTTTTTATTGCTCCTGCCGGCTATAGAAATTCTGAAGCTCTGACCTTTTATCCTTTTACAGGAAAAACAATCGGATTTGGCGCTCAAACCGGTATTGGCAATCTCGTTGCTCCGGTTTTCAACGGTTCCACAAACGTTTTCTTTTTAAAAATGAGTGATTCAAATCCTGCCGATGGATGGGGCGCACAGATGAAAAGAATTTCTATTGAAGGTGTAAATACTTCAAAATTCATGAATGCAAAAACAATTTTTCAGGTCAATATGTACTACGATCCAAAAGCTGCTTTGCCTGTTGATGCTGTTATAGTGCATCGTCATGGTGATTCTACAGCTTCTTTATATAATGCAATAAAATCATGGCAGATTAATGGCTTTAACGTCGGAAGAATGTTTTTCGCCGACTCTGATGCAGGTAATCATTACTGGCAGGGAGATTGGGATGGACAAACTCATACAAATGATTGTGAACACGATGCAGCAGGTAACATAGTTTCGATCGGTGGATATCGACCTTATATGCTGCCGACAACCGGCTGGACTGCTTATCTTGAAGAGATGACCGAACAATCTATCGATTTGGGAGTAACTGCTATTATACCGGAAGAACCGCTTGCGCATACATATACCGGTTATGAAGAAAGTTTTAAGCCGATTTGGGCTGATTACTATGGATTTCCATGGCAGGCTGAAAACAGTTCCGAAATCGCTAGATTTTTGACCGGGCAGTTAAAAGCAAAACTTTATCTTGATCTTGAATTGGATTTATTAGAAACTTCTCAGCAATATGGGAATGATATTGATTTTGTGATTCCTATCCATTCTATATTCGGAAATATTGCCGCGAAACTTACCGCCCCTCTCGGTATGTCGGTAGGCACAAATGATATTGACGGATATATCGGCCAAATATGGACAGGGCCGATTAGGTGGGCATTAGATAATTACAGTTCCAGCGATGAATCTTTTTTTGGTTCTGCCTATGCATTATATGATTTTTTCACACAGTTAACAATTGAAACTGATAGAAAATTATGGCTGCTCGTAGATCCGGTAGAAGATGATCCCAACCACACCTGGGCTGAATATCTTGAATGGTATGAACATTCCGTTGCCGCAATGCTGTTTATGCCGGAAGTTGATTCTTACGAAATAATGCCATGGCCGGAAAGAACCTTTATGCCGGGATATTCTACCGGAGGAGGCAGTCCCGCACCGGAAGATTTTCGCATTCAAGTCTTGACTATTTCACAAGTTCTTCAGGATATCGCTAAAGGAGGAGAATGGCTACCGGATGCTTCTTCTAAATTGCCAACTGAAAAAATCGCTGTTGCAATTGCTGATTCAGCAATGTATCGAAAAATCAGCGGCGCTAAACTTCAGGGAACTTATGGAATGCTAATGCCGCTAATACAACGCGGAATTCCTGTTAGTTCTTTTGCTATGGAAAGAGTTCAGGATACAAATTACGCGGATTTATATAAAGTTATTATTCTGAGTTACGAAACCTTTAAACCCGTTAATCCGGAAATGAATGTCGCGCTCGCTGATTGGGTCAAGCGAGGCGGTTCGTTATTAGTTGTTGGTGCTACTCAAACTGCTTTAGATTCAGCAAGTTATTTCTGGTGGCATGGACTTGGTTATAACTCTCCAATTGAACATTTAATGGCTCAGTT
>JAOZNZ010000642.1 GCA_029933535.1 bacterium
CAATCCACCTCTCTTTAGAGTATGAATATTCTTTCAATTTCGTAATGAGTTGATCAACGACCTGGTCGTCAACAGCGGCTACGAAAGTAGAGTAAAACACACAAATTAATATTAAAGCAAACTTTTTCATTTTTATATTGGGGTCGTACCCGATTATTTGTAGTTAAATATCGTATATACCGTTATATAATACAACTATTTAAGTTTAAATATTCGTTAAAACAGCCTTTTTACTATATAAATGGACGTTTTAAGCTAAAATTAATGTTGTAATTCGGATAACACATATTCGATTCGATCTTCATAAAACTCAAGCAATTTATTTTAGAAAATAAGTTAGTATAATTGTTACTCTTGTTATTATTCACATTAATTATATCAGTAATATGCTTAGAATGCAAATTTTGCTATAAAAATTAGCCTTCTAACAACTATTTTACATATATTTTTTATCATTTGAATATTTTCCATTCCTTCTTTATAATAGTTTCATGCAATCAAATTTCTCAGAAAAAATTCTCGATACTTTGCACGAGCGATTATCTCCCTGCACTTTGTGTCCGAGAAATTGTAAAACTGATCGCGAAGCCGGAATTAACGGTTTTTGCGGTTTAAGCAATGAACTGAAAATTTTCTGCACAAATCTCCATTTCGGGGAAGAACCGCCCATAAGTGGAACACGCGGTTCCGGAACAGTTTTTTTCTCCGGCTGCAATTTGAAATGTATCTTCTGTCAGAATTTTGCTTTCAGCCAACTTGATAACGGAGAAATAATGACTCCGGAAACTCTGGCTGATAAAATGCTTGAACTGCAAAAACGCGGTGCTCATAATATTAATTGGGTTACCCCGACACCACAACTCCCTTTCGCGATAGAAGCTTTGAAAATTGCCCGCGAAAAAGGATTAACAATTCCGTTAGTCTATAACTGCGGTGGTTATGAATCGTTGGATGTTTTGAAATTACTTGACGGAATTGTTGATATTTATCTTCCGGACGCTAAATATTCCCAAAACGATGTTGCCGAAGAATTCAGTCATGCAAAAAATTATCCGGAAATAAACCGTACCGCTCTTAAAGAAATGTATCGACAGGTTGGTGCTCTTAAAACCAACAAAAACGGTATTGCAACACACGGAATGATTATACGTCATCTTGTTCTTCCAAACAATTTATCAGGAACACACGAAATCTTGTCATTTATTGCTAATGAATTAGGAACGGATGTAACCATAAGTTTAATGCACCAGTATTTCCCGGCGCATCTCGCAGTAAATCATGCTGAAATCGGACGCAAAATAACCTGGGAAGAATATCAAACAGCTCTCGAATGGTTTGATGAATTCGGTTTTAGCTCTGCGTTTATCCAGGAATGGGAGTAGCCGGTCTCATAGAAACCGGATTCCGGCAGAGCCGGAAAGGTATTCGGTATTGTAGGAGTACACGCTTTAGCGTGAGTGTTCGGTGTTCGGTGTTCGGTGTTCGCTGTTCGATTGAATCGTGAACTTTAGTTAACAGCAAGGATGACAAAGTTACAAATTGAGGGTCGATTTGGTTGGGCGTCTTGTGGAATATTTAATTTCTTTAGACTTGAACATTTTTAGTACAATATCATGCGCTTTCTCAGCGATTTTATACAAATCGTGATCAGCTTCCAAAGCGATTTGAGCTTGGGCTTTCCACTTTTCTTGTAAAAGCTTATTTGTAATCATTTTCTGTTTCCTCAAATAATTCAAGTGGAGTAATTACTTCCGGTGTTGATAGCCCCAATTTTGTGTTAATAATTCGAACATGTTGCTTTTTGTTAGCATTTGCAAGATGATTACAATTCCAAGTTAATAAAAAATCTATTTTATATACCGAAGCATAAGCAAGATGGAAAGCATCGCCCTCAAGTTTTAAAGGCATTAAAAAATTGTTAATATAAAATTGCGCAACATCTTTTACAATATTATTAAATGGCAATACTTCTATTTTGAGCGCTTCATCTAATATTTTTGGCTTATTAGGATAATCGCCATAGTTCAACTCTGCGAGTGTTTCTTCCGACAAGAAAATGTCATATTTTCCTCGTTGAGTCTGCCACCATTTGAAAGTAATTTCAGTGTAAGTTTTAAGTTCATCTCTTTCATCAAAAAGATAACTTAGTATTGTAGTGTCTAAATAAACTGATTTTTCCATACATACACAAGTTGAATTTTACTTTCTCAACAATATTATAACAAAAAATAGTGGAAAATGGAAGCGAAGCGCCATGCCTATTTCCTGCGACTATCCCCAACAAGAAATTTCATATTATGAAGATAGGAATATTTAACGATGATTAAAGTCCCGCTTTATTCCGATATGCTTCAATAAGCGGTTGTTCGCATTGTAAAATTTGTTTTTGCGGACGGCGTATGACAATAAACCCATAATTCATACTCCC
>JAOZNZ010000643.1 GCA_029933535.1 bacterium
TGTCCGGGAGGAATGGCTGCAGTTACAGGTTTTGAGAAAGTGAATCGCAATGCTGCTTCCGCTTCAGATTTTTCATCAATGGGTTTGTACCAGCACTTATTCCAATTATGATCTTCATTATCGTTCCATGGTCGTTTAGCAAGAGACTTTAGCGCCAGAATACCCATATTTCTTTCACGAGCTTTTAGAATGATTTTATCGCCGAAATTGTTGTCATTCCAGCATACTAAACTAACCGGAAAAAGAATGGTATCAAAATCATATTTATCTAACATCATTGATGCAGCAACTTCTGAATGAGCCGAGAAGCCTAAATAACGAGCAAGTCCTTCCTCTTTAGCTTTGATAAAAGTTTCCATTGCTCCGCCGGGAGCGAATACTTTTTCTACATCTTCAATAGAACTAATACCGTGGAGCTGATACAAGTCAACATGGTCAGTTTGTAATAGTTTAAGAGAATTATGTAGTTCTTCATTAGATGTCTTGGCATCGCGTTCGGCGGTTTTGCACGCGAGGAAACAATTATTTCTATATGATTTTAATGCGGGACCGAGACGTTCCTGTGCGTTGCCGTATGTTGGAGCTATATCAAAATAATTTACGCCTTTATCAATAGCTTCTGCAACAAAATTATTTGAATCTTCCTGTGATTCGTTCATTACAATAATTCCTCCGAAACCGATTACGGAGAGTTGCTCATTTGTTTTTCCTAATTTTCTTTTTTTCATAATTTTATTTAAGGTAAAAAGTTAAAAATAATTAACATCATTTTGCCACTAAGGCACTAAGAGAGCATAAAAATAAATTTATATTCTAATTTCCTGTTGCTTTGCAACAGCACAGTAAATGTCTCGCCATATTTGTTGAGTTCCTGCGCGAGCAGTTATTACTGTACTCCAAAAATTTATATTCAAACACCCTAAAATAAATTATTTTCGCTACTGCGAAAAGAATTTCCTCAGCCACGACATTTATTATTTAATTATTTAATGATTTAACGATTTAACGATTTGACGATTTTCAATCGTATCAATCATTTCAATCATTTCAATCGTCGGCACGCCCTATAAACCATAAGCAAGAACCACAGGCATGGCGCCGGTCATGTGCTTATGTTACTTTATCTAATGAATATTCAACGACAAAATTACACTCCAACGATCGGAAAATAAATTATTTTCGCTACTGCGAAAAGAATTTCCTCAGGCGTGCCTGCCAGTTATCTAAAATCGGCACGCCCTAAGGTATACTCTGATGGTCGGTGTTTTTAATTCTATACCAGCAAAGTAGTTTTTCCCTTGACGGTATATCCGGACATTGTCCGACCGGGGAATCAAGATAATAAAATGCCGCGGATGAATAAGCAAAAGGTTTTAAGTTTTTGGGTGTGCTAAACTTATTTACAAATTTGAAATTTAACCTTTTGTTAAATCGTATCGCATCTTCATCATGTGCACGATACATTACAACGCTTGAATTTAATGAATCTTTTGAAGGAACGCCGTGCAATTCTCCGGTGAATTCGCCTTCTCTGAAATACCACCCGCCGAGGAAATAGTCTTCTAACCCTGTGCCCACGATTGTCGGTTTCTCTTTATCATCGTCAATGAAGATATATTCAGGAGCTTCGAGGCAGCTGAAATGATTGCGATCTTCAGACTGCATTGAAACGATACAACCCACGAAATGTCCTTTTCCGTTAATATCGGCTATTTCAGCCGATGTAGGACCATCACTTCTATTGGTATTAAATTGTGTGTGGAAATATCCTGCATTTTCAGGGGGTGAATCCTCGACTTGATATAAAACATTCAAAAAAACATCTGTATCAATAAATTCATCCGTATTTTCTATTTCAATTCGGAATCCTGTTTTAAACGGCATTGGAAATTTACAGAAAAAACCTCCACTCGACATTCCAAAATATTTTGATGTAAAGTTTGATATCTCACATAAACCGTTTCCAAAAAAATCTCCAACAGGGCATTGTACTGCAGGTTTATCACTTCCATCCCAATAAATTCTTAAAATTAAAGTCTTGAGAATAGTTTGACTTACCTGTGCAGCAGGTTCCCAATGAGTAAAGAACCAGCCGGGAAAGGTTAGCCATAATTGTTTAATACAACCGTGACCTTTAACTTCACCGAGGGTTATTTTTTGACCGTGTGGGACATCAATAGTTTTTTTCTTTTTCTCAATATTAAAAGTTGTTAATTGTTTAGTTGTCTCGTTTTTGAAAGTAGAAATATTTGTCATGGTAATGTCAAAGGTTAAAGGTTTAAGGTCCCGCAAAACTGAAAATCTTTGATTTTCATAGTTTTACGAGGATGCTCGAAAATATAGACAAATTATAAATTTGTATATTTTCGGCATTGAAAGTCAAAGGTTAAATAAATATTCAATAATCAACAGTAAAATAAGCAAT
>JAOZNZ010000644.1 GCA_029933535.1 bacterium
GGGAAATATCTGTAGATGAAAAACTAGAGTTGCTGACATATTACAATAATCTTGTTTTAAAACAAAAATATGTTCATTCAACAATAATGAAATACTTTGAAGTGTATCGCGATAAATATTTTGTGAATACTGTTGGAAGCAAAATACATGAACCAACCATCACTACAGGAATTTCAGGAAGAATTATTTGCAAAAAAAACGACTTGGTTCAAGATGGTCGAGTGGCAATAGGCGGCAGTGACGGTTTTATAAAATTAAGAGAACGTGACGAAGTTTTTCTTAAAAAAGCGAAAATAGTTAGTGAATTATTAGATGCTGAACCCGCTGAAGGAGGGGAGCACAATATTGTTATCAATCCATCTCTGACAGGTGTTTTTGTTCATGAGGCCTTTGGACATTTTAGTGAAGCGGATTTAGTGGAGAACTCACCATCACTTCTTGAAAAAATGCAAATAGGCGCGAAACTCGGAACAGAAATTTTGGATATTATAGATAATCCGACAACCAAAGGACAAATTGGTTACTATAAATATGATGATGAAGGAATTCTTGCCAAACCGGTTGTTTTAATGGAAAAAGGTGTTCTTAAAGGACGACTTCATTCCATGCAGACTTCCGCCGCGTTCGGTGATGTTCTGAATGGTCATTGTGTTGCTGAAGATGCAAGGTATGAGCCTATTATAAGAATGGGATGTATTTACATAAAACCGAAAGACAAAAAAGTTGAAGAGCTTATTAAAGAGGCTGGAAGCGGTTACTATGTTTTAGACAGCAAAGGGGGACAGACAAGCGGTGAAAATTTTACTTTTGGTGCACAATACGCCTACAAAATAGAAAACGGCAAGTTGGGACCATTGGTTAGAGATATTAATATTATGGGTAATTTGTTTTCTACTTTAAAAAACATTGTCGCTATTTCCGATGACATTGAATTTTGTGAAAGCGGAGGTTGCGGGAAAGGACAAATTAATATTAAATCATGTCATGGCGGTCCTCATATTTTTATTAAAAATGCAGTTATCGGAGGAGTATAATGGAAAAATTATTAGAAATTGCAAAACGAAAAGTTGACAGTGCGGAAGTTTTTCATACTTCCTATAATGAAAATGTTCTCAACTTTGAAAATTATGCCGTTACAGAACTTAAAAGTCAAAGCCAATCAGGTTTTTGCTTGCGTGTAATTAAAGACGGATGTATCGGAATAAGTTACACAAAAAATCTTGTTGACAGAGAAACTCTTGTCGATAATGCAATTGATTCATTGAAAGGAAAAGTCAAAGCGGATTTTGTTTTTCCGGATAATCATGCTCCAAAAAAGTTTGATACTTATGACCCGGAAATAAAAAGTCTTTCTTGTGAGAAGTTGCTGGCTTATATGAAAAAATCTAATGATTTTGTAAAACCTAAAACCGACGGGCAGTTAAACTCAATTTCGGGTTTTGGAGAATCAAAAACAAAAATTATAAATTCGAATGATCTTAATGTTGAATTGGATTATTCGAATTATTATGCTTATCAAAGCATAGTGTATCCCGGGTCTTACGCGGGAATTAACACACTGCTGATTGCTAACAATTACCGGGATATACCTGAAAAGAAAATGACAAAAATGATTGAGCTTTACACAAAAGGACTCAAAGAAATTTCTGTTAAATCAAGCAGCATGCAAGTAATTTTTACACCTGGGATTTTGTATTCTTTGTTGTGGAGATTGAAGTCCGGCGCGAATGCTCAGTCAATTTACGAAGATACTTCTCCGATTAAGGATAAAATAGGCGAACAAATATTCAGCGAAAAATTAACTATTATTGATGAACCGCATTCAGCTGTAAATCCCGCCGCAAGAGGATTTGACGATGAAGGAGTTCCAACCCGGAAATTTAAAGTAATTGAAAACGGAGTACTGAAAAATTTTTATAATAATCTTGAATATGCCGCAAAACTTAATGTAACCCCCACAGGTCACGGATACAAAGATGCAATGTGGGGTGGCGATGCTGTTTCTATTGCTCCTGCTCCAACTCTTGCTAATCTGACTATTGTTCCCGGTGATGATTCTTTTGATGATATGATCAAGGAAATAAAACGCGGGATATTGGTTGTTGGTGTGCTTGGAGCACATAGTGGAAATATTCCGAACGGGGATTTCTCCATAGGAATCAATCCCGGACTTTATATCGAAAACGGTGAAATTATCGGGCGTGTTAAAGATGGAATGATTGCCGGTAATATTTACGATGTGATGAAAAGGGTGACTTCGATTGAAGACAAAGTACATATTACCCATAGCGGAATTTTTCCGGCAATTGCTTTTGATGATGTTAAGTTTTCATGAAATTTTGGGACTTTTCAATTTTTGTTGATGCGGATTTTGATGTAGCCGCCGGAGAGCAAAGCGAGCCGGTGGACTGTTGGGCTGGTCTA
>JAOZNZ010000091.1 GCA_029933535.1 bacterium
TAAGGAAATTCTTTTGCAGTAACAAAATAATTTGTAGTTGCCGGTTACGGCAATTTTATTTACACCTTGCTTTATGATTTAAGATTTTAAGGACTATAAGGACTACAAGGACTTAAAAGACATATTTTCTCCCATAACTCCCATAACTCCCATTTATTATTCCCCCTTTGAAGGTCTCTGACCCCGCGAATGCCGGGGGGATTAAAGGGGGATGTTCTTCACTTTTTCATTGCTTATTTCTCTGTTTAATTTCGATCACTGACCACGGCCCACGGACCTCGGATCACGAATCACGGATCACGGATCACGGATCACGGATCACCGAATACCGATTAGCATCCCGGTTTTGCCGGGATTCGGTCTCAAAGAGACCGATCACTCCCCCCCATAATGCACCCATTTTTTTGACAGCCATAATTGAAACATTGTTAATCCAAAAACAATGATGAATAAAAACCATGCCATCGCCGACGCGCTTCCCATTTCAAGATAACGAAATGCGGTATTAAATAAATGATAAACATAAAACATAGTAGAATTCATCGGACCGCCCTGAGTCATAATATACGATTGCGCGAAGATTTGAAAAGTGGCGATTAAGCCCATAATCAAATTAAAAAATATGTATGGCGATAACATAGGGATAGTAATATTTATAAATTTTGACCATACACCCGCGCCGTCAACTTCAGCAGCTTCATACAAATGTTCCGGTATGCCTTTAAGCCCTGCGAGCCAGATGATCATTCCTGCACCAACGCCCCACAATCCCATAATTATGAGAGAAGGTTTACTCCACACAATATCCTGTAACCACGATGGCCCTGCGATACCAAAAAAACCAAGAAATCCATTTAGCAAGCCGCTTGTCGGGTTAAAAATCCACATCCACAAAATTGAGGAAGCTACCGCGGGAACAATAGCCGGCAAATAAAATAAAGTACGGTAAAAAGTCATTCCTTTTAATTTTAAATCCAGTAAAAGAGCGATAGCAAGTCCTGCTGCCAAGCCAAGCGGCACACCTATAACCATATAAATAGTATTCCGGAAAGCTTTCCAAAAGATGGGATCCTGCGTAAAGATCCATTTATAATTTTCAAAACCAACCCATCGTGCCGGATTCAAAATATCATATTGGCAAAAGCTGATAATAATAGAAAAGAGGATTGGTCCACCGGTGAAAATTGCGAATCCGATAATCCATGGCGAAGCGCAAATTATGCCTTCATACCATTGTTTAGAGAAATAATTTTTATCAGTAACTATAAATAAATTCCAAAAAATCACAAACAAAAATAAAATAAATAGAGCGCTGATATATGTAATAACCAGCCATTTCCATTTTATAATTTTGCCTGTTGCAGGATTATGAACTTTATCAAGAGCTTTTTGAACTACCTTTGCAGATTCATCAAGCGATTCCTTGGCGGAAGGATATTTATGGTAAACAGCTTTTTCATAAGCAATAACATGCTGAGTCCACAGTAATTGTCCTACAGGAGTAACGGGTCTGTATTTCGAGTTCCGCAGTAAATCGACGGCGAGTCTGTAGCCTTGTTTAAACGGCTCTCTCAACTGGTGATTATTGAGAACATATTTTTGATAAGCGTATTCATTCAATTCATTTTCAAATTCTAATGAAGGAATATAAACTTTTCCCTGACTCGCACTGTTTTCCGAATCTTCCGCCATGAGCATTTTTTTAGCTTTTAGCGATGAAAGCCATCTGATCAATTTCCAGGAATCGTCTTTATTTTTAGATGTGCTTGGAATTGAGTAGCACCATCCTCCAAGCCATGTAATAGGCTTAACACCTTTTTTAAGCCTGTTTTCAGGCATAGGAGCCGGAGCAGTGCCGAAATTCATATTTGGCTTATAAGCAGCAATAGCTCTTAGAAAATCGCAAATATCGATTTTCATTGCAATTTTATCAGTTAAAAAAGGATCAAGTTCAGCAGCCTGAAAAGAAGATTGAAAAGCGGAAACTTTTTTTACACCACCAAGTTTATCATAAATCCTTACCATGAATTCCAAAGCGCCAACTGTTTCCGGGCTGTTTAAAGTACAAGTTTTTCCATCAGGGCTTATAAATTCCGCGCCATTTTGCCATGCGTATAAATACAGCCAACTGTTACCAAACATTGGAGCAAAACCGAGTTGCTTTATTCTGCCTTTGGCATTTTTTTTGGTTAGTTTTATTGCATATTCTTCCAGCTCTTTCCATGTTTCCGGAGGTTTAGCATTACCGTTTTTATCGACCAAACCTTCTCGAACAAGCAAGTCTTTATTATAATAAAGTATTCTGTCATCAACTTTTACAGGTATGCCGTAAATATTTTTTTTGTAAATTACTTCATCGAGAGCTTGTTGAACAACATTATTAGTACTAATCGGATAAACAATATTTGTCTTTCCGGTATCCTCGTCAAGGAATTTATTTAAACTTTCAAAAGCCCCTCGTGATGCCCATTCGATAATTGCATTTCTTGCAAACATAATAATGTCTGGGGAAGCATCACCTGCGACACTGCATAAAAAGCGCTGTGGATCAGCGGTCATATTTCTCGAAGCGCTTTGTCCTATAATTATTTTATATTGAGGATTTTCTTTTTCAAAATAATCCAGTACAGGCTGCATTTGAAGGAAAAGATTTCCCGGTGCCCACAAAATAAGTTCGGTAACATCTTTCTTTGTTTTCTCACTCCGTGAAGGATAAAGAAACCAGAGAAGGATGAGAGCGATAAAAATAGTGGTTATAAATTTCCAAAAATTCATATAAATTTCTAATTTCTAATTGACCTAATTTCTAAATAAATCCCCCGGCGCTATGCGCCACCCCCTTTAAAAAGGGGGACTAAATCCCAAGGCACAATATCCAATTCCAAAATTTGGTTTTTGGTTAATTGGGTGCTTGTTTAGGTCAATTAGATTAATTAGATCAATTAGGTCAATTTTATTACCCTTTCATACCGGACAGAGTAATTCCCTGAATGAAATATTTTTGAGCGAAAAAGAAGATTATTATAACCGGAAGAGTCATTAGGAAAGAGCCTGACATCATCATCCCGAAATTACCGCCTGCCTGAACGTTAAGTGAAAATAATCCCAGAGAAAGCGGATATAAGCGATAATCGCTTAAATAAATCAGTGGTCCCATGAAATCATTCCAAACACCCATAAATGTAAAGATTGCGATAGCCGCCATTGTGGGTTTAATCAGCGGAAGAATAACATACCAGTAAATTCTAATGAAGCCGCAACCATCTATTTTTGCGGAATCTTCAAGATCTTTAGGTATTCCTCTCATAAACTGAACAAGCAGGAAAATGAAGAACGCGTTTCCACAGAAAGAAAATACCCATAGAGGCTGCAAAGTATTATACCATCCAAACCATTTTATAATAATAAAACTTGGAATCATTGTTATTTGAGGAGGTATCATAAGTGTCGCAAGCAAAAGATAAAAACAAATGTTTCTGCCCGGCCATTGAAGTCTTGCGAAAGCATAAGCGACAATAGTAGAAGAGGAAAGAACACCGATGATGTTAAGAATTACAAGGAACGCGCTTGTGCTGATATATCTCCAGAAAGGAATATATTTAAAAGTAGCGACATAATTTCTGCTAAGTTTACCCCACCAAGCTTGACTTTGAGAACTTTTTTTAAGATGTAAAGTAACTTTAATTTTGTTGTCACCAAAATCGTATTGAGGCCCCTCGTCCGCGAGTTTTGTTTTCGACCATCTTTTTATTTTAATTTCATCATCCTGCTCGCTCGGTCTTTGCCATATAATACTGTTCCAATTATAATCGAAGAGGTATTGCGTTTCTGCGGAAACATATTTTTTCCCACCGCCTTCAAGTTCTACATATAATCTGTTCCAGGAATCATCACATCTGAATGCGAGACAATATTGAAGTAAATTACTGGCAGCGAAGGGCAAAGTAAATTCCGCGTACAAAGAGATTTCGTTTGTATTTTGGAAATTATAATGAATATTAGCATAAGGTAAAGCTTCTTCATTACGTTCTTCAATAAAAGCGGCATTTTGGTTAAGAGAAGTCCATAAAGAAGTAATAGATTCTCCCAATGCAAGATTGTATATCGCCATATTATTATCTCTCGCTCTGCATAACTGAATTGAGAATCGCCGATAGCATTGATCAAGCACATTGTTAATTTCGTTTGTTGTAACTGAACGTTGAACTAATTGTTTAGAAGATAATGTTGTATTTGTCCAGTAAGATTGCGGGGTAATAGAAACCATTCGCTTCCATACGCCTTCAGCAACTTCATCTTCAGCTATTTGTTTTATATTTTCCGGTACATTTAAATCGGTGTTAGTAACAGCGGTATAAATATCCGCAATCAATGCCTTCTTAAGTCTTTCATAATTCTCTTTACTGACATCTTCAGGTTTCGATGTTTTTTTAAATTCTATCTGGTCAATATACGGTGAAACTACAGCCGGAACCGGAGTTCTTGGAAATAAACTTCTTCTCTCTCCAAACATTTCACGATCAACTTTTCCACTCGCTGAAATCATCCAGATAAAAGGAAAAGCGAACATAAAAGCGAGAGCGATTAAAATGCTGTGTTGACCGATTTTAAAGAATATTTTTTCTATAGTATTTTTTTTCATGTTTTTTTGTTCGTATTATTACAAAAATGTTAAAGGTCAAAGCTTGCCCCGCAACGGGCGGGGGTCATAAGGTCTAAAGTCTAAAGTCTAAGGTCTAAAGTCATAAGGTTTATTCCCCCTTTTCTAAAGTGGAACATCCCGATTATTCCATCGGGAGTGGGTTAGGGGGATTTTTATACCCGCCCAGCACGCGTGGGGCGCTTTGCGAACTATCTCTTCTACTTTTTACTTGAGAGTTGAAAATTCGAAATTGGAACTTCTCTTTGGTTATTAATTATAAGTCTCAATTTCGAATTCTCAACTCTCAACTCTCAACTCTCAAGTTTAAAAAAGACTAAATTTCACTCGAAATTTTCCTATCGAAGTAACATGTACTCATGTTCATGCCCAAGTTATTTACCGAATACCGAATACCGATTACCATCCCGGTTTTGCCGGGATTCGGTCTCAAAGAGACCGATCAATCCCCCCCGTAATGTACCCATTTTTTAGATAGCCATAATTGAAACATTGTCAACCCGAAAACAAGAACAAATAAAAACCATGCCATAGCCGAAGCAGTTCCCATTTCAAGGTATCTGAACGCGGTATTAAATAAATGATAAACATAAAACATAGTAGAATTCATCGGACCGCCCTGAGTCATAATATACGATTGCGCGAAGATCTGAAAAGTGCCGATTAATCCCATAATTAAATTAAAAAATATGTATGGCGATAGCATAGGAATAGTAATATTTTTAAATTTTGACCATACACCCGCACCGTCAACTTCGGCAGCTTCATACAAATGTTCCGGTATGCCTTTAAGCCCCGCGAGCCAGATGATCATTCCTGCGCCAACGCCCCACAATCCCATAATTATGAGTGAAGGTTTACTCCACGTCATATCTTGCAGCCAGCTTGGTCCCGCAATACCAAAGAAAGCAAGGATAGTATTCAGCAAACCGCTTGCCGGGTTAAAAATCCAGATCCATAAAATAGATGAAGCTACAGCCGGAACAATAGCGGGCATATAAAATAAAGTACGGTAAAAAGCCATGCCTTTTAATTTTATATTAAGTAAAAGAGCTATTGCAAGTCCACCCACAATACCAACCGGCACGCCTATAACCATATAAACAGTATTCCGGAAAGCTTTCCAGAAGATAGGATCTTGAGTAAATACCCATTTATAATTTTCTGTTCCGACCCACCTTGCGGGATTTAAAATATCATAATGGCAAAAACTCATAATAATTGAGAAGAGAATCGGGCCGCCGGTAAAAATAGCGAAACCGATAATCCAGGGCGAAGCGCAAAATAATCCTTCATACCATTGCTTTGAGAAATAACCTTTTTTAGCAGTAAAGAAAGTATTCCATACGATTACAGATATTAACAGCATCAACAGGATACTGAGATATGTAATTACCAGCCATTTCCATTCAATAATTTTACCGGTAGGAGGATTGTGAATTTTATCAAGTGCTTTTTGAACAATTCTTGTGGATTCATCAAGCGAACCTTGCGCGGTAGGATATTTATGATAAACAGCTTTTTCATAAGCAGTAATATGCTGGTTCCACAATAATTGGCCTACAGGAGTAACCGGTCGGTATTTTGAGCTTGGCAGCATATCGATACCAAGTCTGTACCCTTGTTTAAGATTTTCGCTTAGCTGGTGATTATTGAGGACATATTTTTTATAAGCGTATTCATTCAAATCGTTATCATATTCAAGAGTGGGAATGTATGGTTTCCCCTGGCTTGCGTTATTTTCAGCCTGCTCAGCCATCAGCATTTTTTTTGCTTTAGGAGAAGAAAGCCATCTAATCAATTTCCAGGCTGCATCAGGATTCTTAGACGCACTCGGTATTGAATAACAAAAACCTCCAAGCCACGAAATAGGTTTAATACCTTTTTTTAACATTTTTTCCGGCATAGGCCCCGGTGCGGTGCCGAAATTCATTTTAGGTTTAAAACTTGCAATGGTTTGTAGAAAACCGTCAACGTCAATCTTCATCACGACTTTACCGGTCAAAAACGGATCAAGTTGAGAAGCTTGAAAAGAAGATTGAAAAGCGAAAACTTTTTCCGCTCCTCCAAGACTATCGTAAATTTTTACCATGAAATCAAGAGCTTCTACTGTTGCCTTACTGTTTAAAGTGCAGGTCTTTCCGTCTGGACTCATGAATTCAGCGCCGTTCTGCCATGCGTACATATACAGCCAGCTATTACCGAACATTGGAGCGAAGCCGAGTTGTTTAATTCTGCCTTTTTCGTCTGTTTTGGTTAATTTTACTGCATACTCTTCTAATTCTTTCCAGGTTTTTGGAGGTTTAGCATTACCGTTTTTATCAACCAATCCTTCACGAACAAGCAGATCGTTATTATAATACAGAACTCGATCATCTGCTTTTACAGGAATACCATAAAGGTTATTTTTATATATAACTTCATCAAGTGCCTGCCGAACAACATTATTTGTGCTGATCGGATAAGCAATATTCGTCTTTCCAAAATCATCATCAAGATATTTATTTAAACTTTCAAATGCACCCCGCGATGCCCATTCGCTAATTGCAAACCTGTCAAACATAATAACATCAGGCGACATATCACCTGCTACACTACATAGAAAGCGTTGCGGGTCGGAAGTAAAATCTCTTGCAGCGGTTTGTCCAATAACAATTTTATATCCGGGATTTTCATTTTCAAAATATTTAAGTATAGGTTCCATATCAAGAAAAATATTTCCGGGAGCCCATAACATAAGTTCGGTGACGCCTCGCTTTGGTTTTATCCCTCGTGCGGGATAAAGAAACCAGAGAAAGATAGCGGCGATAAATCCAACAATTATTAATTTCCAGAAGTTCATATTTTTATATTTTAGTTAAAAGATTTAAATTGTTAATATATAAGTTACTTCTTCAAATATATTCTTAAAAGCTCAAAAAATGACGGCGCATCAAGAAGCTCTATATTAGAATCCAATCTTTGGATTTCCTGATAAACCTCCAAATACCACGTCGGCGTTTTAAGTATATTACGATACCAGTGGAACGGCGGAAGCCCCTGCCCGGTTCTTGAATGAACATTTTCAACCGTTACACGTGCCGCTTCAATCGGATCATCAAATTGAATATCGCGTGCGGCATAAATTACCGGCATATTATTGTGCAGTTTAGCTCCGTCGCCGATGAGCGGAACTATTCCATTCGGGCTGAATTTTTCATAAGTATCCAAGCCGTCTTTATTAAGCAAAGGACCATTACCCGGAATAATAAAACCTGTAACAGTAAGTCCCCATTTTTTATAATATTCCGCACAGTGTTTTTCCCAGGCGGGAAGTCCGGACGGCAAGTTTGATATTTCTCTTGGTGTTTGCAACATCCCCGGTTCGCAATAACCGGCTCCATTGTCTGCGGCAACGAAGTAATCATTTTTTGCCGCGGTTTTTCTTATATAATCCATAACCATAGGTGCTCTTGCAGCAATAATAGGGGATATCGCCCACATCATGGGAATTTTCCCCCTGTTCGGGTCATCCCAAATATCCATAGAGCGTTGGTAAAGCCAAGCCGCACAATCATAATCGCCAACATAAAAGATTAAAAACTGACGTTCAGAGCTGGTAGTTCGTAGTTGATAGTTCGTAGTTTGAAAAATCCCCCTTTGAAGGGGGTGGCGCGTAGCGACGGGGGATGTTATTTGACGTTCGACATCACAAATATAACCGCGATTTTCCAATTCATTTTCAGATATCCATTTTTGTGGATATTCTTTTTCTAATGGATAATGTTTGTAAAACGAAGCGTTTGCCATGGCACCAAATCCTATCGCGTCGGCATCCATAAAACCATTGTAAGCGCTAATGATTTTTCCATATTCCCATTCGCTGGATACAGGATCATGAGAACAGTTGCTTTCGGTAGTATATTTATATGCCCAGGGAACGAAACCGCCTATATGCATCATTTTTGTAGTGGGGCGCTGATTATAAGCGCTAAGGAGCAAAGCTTTTAAAGTATTTAAATCAGTTCCGGGCGATTGTGAAAGATCATCATTCGGTGCTTCATCATCCCAAACATGTAAATCGAAAAAGAAAGCTTTATTGCTAATGAAAAAGTCATGATTTGTAAGACAATGATGATTGGGTACAGATTCCTGCCATGTATCTTTCCAGAAATAATCTACATAATAAGCTGCCCATTCAGTATTGCAGAACCCGGTATCAATGTAAAAATGTTTCATCCATAAATACGCGTCACATTTTGCTGAACCCGAAGAAGAAATATTAGTGCCGGGAATATTATCATGACCTGTGAAAAGAGAAGAACCATCAGCTTTAATTAAAGCTTTTATCACAGGCAATTGCGGTCCCTCAATAATTAATCTTGTGTAAAGACTGTTTGGCGATGTGTCATATCTTATCGGTAAAAGATCTTCAACTCCGGCAATCGTTGATGCAACATTGCTTGTTGCAGGAACGTTCGGGTCATATACCACAGCGCCATTAAGATAGGTTTTGAATTTTGTTACAAGTTTAACAATATCGGTAATGGAATCTGTATTAATATTATCCAGCCATGCGTTTGTTTCGGTAAGTTTTGCGAACCAATAATCATCAACATTTTTATTTGTAGATTCATTTATAACATACTTAATATAAATCAGTGGCGCATCACGATTCACAATTCCCTGAAGAGCAGAAGCAGTATGGAAATGATCCCAGTAATTGTTAACGGTATTAGAGCTTAAAGATACAAGATCTTCCGGATTAAATAAAGTTACAGATTGTGTTTT
>JAOZNZ010000092.1 GCA_029933535.1 bacterium
TAGAAAAGAGACTTTCCGCTTGCATCAGTGACATTTACTAACCGATGAGAATCATTATAGGAATAAGAAAGAGTATTTCCGTTATTATCACCTACGGAAGTGAGGAATCCATCATCATCAAATACAATTCTTTCACCACCTATTGAGCCACAGGCAGAGCACTGTTCATTGAGTATCCAGCTGCCTGCATCTCGTGTAAGGTCATAATTATAGAGGACTTTATATGCGGTATAAGATCCGTCATTATTTTTAATAAATTGAGCTCTTTTGCCATTTGGGAGTCTGATAATAACATAAATATTAGAGCCGTCTGAAGTTTCGAAAAGCTGCATTGTATTATACGTAACCCAGCCGTATCCAAATGAACCGTTATAAATTTCCTGAGCGTTATATGTTCTGTCAACGATCAGCCACGGCCCGACAGAAGGGAATCTTGCGTCAAAAAAGCGCTGAACGTACCCGCCTGTCTGCATATAAATAGGCGATCCTTTTGTTTTCGGGCATTCCGGTTCGGGGTCGTCAGGTTCAGGGTCATCTTTGCATTCCGGTTTTTCGGGCTTGTCCTTTTTTTCTTCTTTAGGACATTCCGGTTTTTCCTCTTCCGGTTTTTCCTCTTCTTTGCATTCCTCTTTAGGTTTAGGTTTAGGAGGCTTGGGTTTGGGCTTAGGATCGCAAGGAGGAGGGTCAGGCGGCGGAATAGGCGGATCAGGTTCGGGATCCGGTCCGTCACCGATTTCAACCCATCCGTTCCAGGCGGCATCATTAGCATAGGAAGGCAAGTTTGATAACACAATTAATATTGCGAAAAAGCTCAATAGAAGAATATTTGTACGTTTCATGATATTATATTTTGTTCTTTTTATAATTTTTCTATTTTTTATTTAAGTATGGTTCGGAGGAAATTGAGTTTTCCAAGCTCAATTTATTTTCTTAGTTTTTTATTATAATTTCATTCATTTTGAACATTTAATACAAAATTAAGGACTTAAAAATAAGAAAATCCAATAATCCAATAATTCATAAGCCGGAAGCTTATGTTACTTTAATATACGAGTTTAAATAAATCATAAACAACATCTGAGATATTGCCTTCGTTATCTTCAGCACTAATTGCCAATTTATAGCTGTCCGGCATGGTCAAATAGCCGTCATTTGCTTTTGCATCCCATTTCAAGGAATGCGATCCCTGAGAAACATTATTATAAATAAATGTTCTGACAATCTGTCCATTGAAATTCATGATTTGAACATCTACTTTTGATACGGGTTTTGATACCGAATAAGTTATAGTCAGCTCATTAGTAACGGAATCCCGATATGGATTCAGTCCCGCACTGTAATAGTTTGGTTCACCTTCGATAGTGATATCAGATATTCTGGGTTTACTGTTAACGATAACCGAATTAACAGGAAGTTCCCAATTCCAGATATAGAAAAAGAAATCAGCAGCTGAATACGGGTCAACAGCAATATCGCCATTATCATCAGTAGTATCCCATCGAGCGTATTGTTTACCTGCAGCGAGTGGAGTATGGTGATAAATAGTTTTAACGCGATTATATAGATGAGGCGTAGTATTTACTCCTGTAGGATTTTTAGCCATGTAGAGGCTCATTTCTGAGCGATAGTTTAAAGTAAAACCGATCATCAGCGGGTTATCGCTATAGATTGTAAACGGTTTGTTCTGAACAGTAGATTTATCAATTGACGGTGAAGAAAGTCCCGGAACATCATAACTTGGATCATAAACATACGTATGCCCGTCTCTTTGATAAGTGGCTACATAATAGTAAGTGCCGTCGGAGACATAATTTCCAAGTGTATCTTTTCCATCCCACGTTACCGGAACATAGCCTGCAGCGACGGGATTATCATTCCACAAAGTTTTCTTAGTAACCCCGTACTGATTATTAATATTCAAAGTTACCTTTGCGTCAAAAGGCATAAACACATTTGCAGTAACTGTTTCCGCAAGTGTCGGATCGAATTTTTCTTCATCAAAAGCGATTGACATACTTCCATCCACAGAAACAGCAAGTTTTATAGAACTTTTTCTCCCATTACTGTCTGTAACAGTCAGAGTCGGATAATAAATTCCAACTTCCGTATAATTGTGAAGAACTGTATCCGGAGAACTTACGGAGAATTTTGAACTACCGTCAGCGAAGTCTATTTCATAATTAACTATTGGAGAACTTGAAGGAATACCATCGATAGAAAAAGAAGTTTCAAGAGGCAGTTCACCGGAATTCGGAGTTACAGAACCTGTAACGCGTGGCCATCCGGTTACAAGAACAGTAACGAACGCAGTTGCTGTGGCGCTGTTTCCGCTATTATCAGTAGCGATGAATGCAGCTGCATAAATACCTGTAGAAGAGTAGCTATGAATTTCGCCGCCATAAGTTGAAGATTTTTCTTCACCATCGCCGAAGACCCATTTAAGATGAGCTATATTACCATCCGCATCATCAGCATATCCGTTAAACGAAACCACTTCACCCGTGTTCACAATATCCGGTGAAGCGGTAGCGAAAACGGTAGGCATTTCCTGGCTTAAGATAACAACAGAGATTTCTCCTGTTGCCTGAAGTCCGCTGTCATCCTGAGCTATCAGGAGTGATTTATATATTCCCGGAGTAGTATAATTATAAGAATTAGGAGTATCGGTGATTGGGTCATAGTAAACAAAAGTACCACTATTATTTATATCCCAGTAAAAATATAGAATTGTTCCATCAGGATCTATTCCATCAGCTGTAAATTTAACAGTTTGGGGCGCAATAGCCTGAAGTGGCATTGCACGCGGCTGAGGAATCGGGAAGTATCCTACATTAACTATTAATTCGACATAGTCCTGGAATCCGTTTGTAGCAGTGACTCTAAATTTCGGAGTATATTTTCCTTTAGTATCATAAGTATAATTAACTATACCGTTGGAAGTACTGTTCCATTCATAAGTACCATCGCCATCCAAATCCCATTCATAGAGTGAAATTGTTTGATTGGTACACTCACCGACGAAAGTTACTGATAGTGGTGTTGGTCCTGAAGCCGGAGTTGCAGAAGCAAATGCTATAGGCGACCCTGCCGGAAGAACTATCACAGTTGTGCTTACTATGCCTGTGGCGCCCATATCATCTACAGCGTAAAGTTTTGGATAATAAGTTCCTGCGGAATTAGTATAATTATACTGATAAGATCCCGCTGAAGAAGCCGTATGATTAATTGTTCCATTACCATCTGCATCGAGTAGATACGCAACAATATTTCCATCAGGATCTGAGGCGCTAAATGTCAATATCGAACTAAACGGGGCTATTCCGCGTGGCGGACCGGCAGAAAGAACGGCAACCGGGCCGCTATTTGTCACAATAATTGTGATGTTTGTTTCTGAAGATGCTCCCATATTATCTGTAACGCGAAGTTTTACATTTGCTGAACTTTGTGTAGGATAAAGAATAGTAATAGTTTCAGTTACATTTTCATAATATCTATCAAAATATCCATCGTCATTCAAATCCCATTGTACAAAACTGATTGACGATCCGGATGCATAACTTGAAGAGGCATCAAGAGTAACCTGCGAAGGGGCCCCTTTTGGATTAGCGGTATAGTTAATAATTGCAACCGGGGGAACAGAATTTATACGAATATCTTTTTCTACAGTATATACAGTTCCATCTACGGTAATTTCTGCTTTAATAGTATAATCCCCACCCAGAGTAAAGCCATAATTAAATACATTAGGGTTATGAGGGTTGTATTTTGAATAAACCTGTACATTATCAATATATATCCTTACATAACTTACAATCCCTTTATCGGCATAAGTAGAAATAGCAACAGTAACCGGCGAAGTCAAGGCGTTTGCCGGTGCCAGGAACAATTGAACATTCACATTTGCTTCACTTAAAGTAACATCTATCGGCTGCAGATGAGTATCGGCAATTGCGATTCCATTATTATCAACGATTCTACAAACCGGAAAATGATTTCCGGGCTGAGTATATTCGTTTGTTGTGTTTCCTGTTGTTTCAGAATAATAATCATAAATTCCATCGCCGTCAAAATCCCATTCATAACTTGCTATTCCTGAAGGAGAACTTGCGTTAATGGTAAATATTGCTTCAACGGAAGCATCTTTTGTTACAGCGGAATAGTTTCCAAAAACAGTTGGTTTGACCGCCGAATCAAAATAAGGTCCGTTTGCAGCTATTATTTTATAATTACTAAACGGAATTGTATCATAATTTTTAGTTTCTGCAAATGCAGTATCATATTTTTTTACATGAGAACTTCTCATACTATAAACTCCGCCATCAGAAACATCTACGGAAATTTCATCAGAAAAAACTGAATATGTCGGCGAACTTTTAATCAGATTCCCCAGACCGTCATATCTGGTGATTTGCCCATAAGGATTAACCAGAACCGTTCCGTCAACCGGGTTAATATTCATAGTTGTATTTCCTCCTTTATCCACCGAACCGATAAAGTTCAAATCTAAAGAATAAATATAAGTTGAACTATTAAAATTCACCCAGATATTACTGCAAGCGGAATTATAATTAATTTGATACACACTAGTAGGCAAAAGTGCTTTATCAACGACCTGTCCTGCAGAGTTAATAATTGCCAACTCATAACCATA
Source organism: bacterium (assembly GCA_029933535.1). Lineage (GTDB taxonomy): Bacteria > Auribacterota > UBA3054 > UBA3054 > B51-G9 > B51-G9. The sequence goes on from JAOZNZ010000092.1 coordinate 4,652, forward strand.
GCTGTCGTAAGAAGCGATGCATACCAAATCATTTGGCAATGCGCAAATTCCCATTACGGTATTTCGTGTTGGAGGATTACTAATTGAAAATTCCGGCTGAAAATTTCCATTGTATTTTATTAAATAACCTACATAAGGCCAGCTTGATTTCTGAATAAGAACCCAAGCACCATCGTTATCGATGCATGGAGCCAAGTCAATATTCAGGACTGTAAATTCATCTGTATTTGTTAAGGCTCCCAGTACATTCATATTTTTATCAAAATGATAATACATATAATCATATAACGGATACCCCTCATAAAATCTCACCCAATAACTTCCATCATAATTACTCCTCTCGAACTGGTAAGTTGTTCCATAAGCATTTGTTTTACTGTTCAACAATGTACCGTTATCATTTATATTCGCATAATTAGTTATTTGTTCATAATCTGTGCCAACAATAAAGTATGTAGTTTGGGCTAAATTGGTTGGTGGAGTTTTAATAATCGAAAGGTATAAATAATCGAAATCTTTTATACCGTTAGTTGTTACGACAGAAACTTTAGATGTAATAGAACCCGATTTCATAAAAGTATTTGTTACTAAAGGAGAATTGGTTGATGTCCAGTCATCAATACCATCATTATTAAAATCCCAGGCAAAACTTTCAGCTACCATAGCAGAGCCATAATAAGTCAAATCACCGTTCAATTCAACAGGAATTCCTTCGCCAGCCGGATTTTGCGATGCAGTTGCTGAAATGAATATACAAGAATAAGGCATCGCGCGAGTAACGCTTTGTGTAGAAGTTGAGAATCCATTTAATGCGACAACGGTTATTTTTTGTGTATAAATTCCTGCAACAGTAATATATTTAGAGTTTGACAACGCCTGATTTGTAACAGCTGCCTCATCATTATACTGCCAAACAATATAATCCAAATCAGAATCATTGAAATTCACTGCAAGATCCGAGTAAAGATTAAAGTTTACCCTTGATTTCAATGTTGAAACATAATATCCGACAATTTCGGGAGCTGTATTTAAATTTACAACAAATGAAACTGTGGATGTCAGCATGCTTCCATCAGTCAATTCCGCATAAAGGTTTACTGTTTTTGTGCCGCCGGTTTCGTATTTGTAAGTTTGACTTTCCAGTTTTGTTGACACATGATCAGCAACACCATCTCCGGTATAATCCCAATAATACGCTGTGATATAATTAGGATTCTCGGCTTGCGCAGTAAAATTCACTACCGCTCCATAACTCTTCCCGACTTCCGGTTTTGTTATAGAAATAGTTGGTTTAGATACTACAGTAATTGCTTTATTTGCATAGCATTTATTACCATTTGCATCGGTTACCCGCAACAAAGAGATATAATTTCCTACTTCCTGAAAAGAATGACTGGTTGTTGGAGATGATGATGATTCATCCGCGCCAAAATTTTTATTCTGATCTGTAACGAGTATGTTATCAATATAAACAGGCATTGATTTATAAGTCGAATAAAATCTCAAAAGGAATTGTCCGCCAGGTCTGGCATTAGAAAAGTTATGAATTATTATATTTTCGTTCCAATTAGTTTCCGCCATTAAATTGTAATCTAAATAAGTTTGCGAGCCGTAGATATTATCATAAACAACTCTTAACTTTGCAGCGACGCTGCTCATATTTGTAATGAATGTATAAAAGGAAATTTTTATCGAATTGTTTTCGGGGATTTGATAATAACGTGTTCCTAAACCACCGGGAGTTAATATCAACCAAGAATAACTTCCCTCATAAGCGTATTCCGTTGTTCTTCTGCCATCACCGTAAAAGATGCCGTAATCAGCTTCGGCATCATCATAAAAATACGCACTGTCGAAATCCCATTCATAAAGTACAATCCCGGATGCAGAAGATGAAGCTGAGGCATCATAATTCACTTCTAACGGCGTTAAACCATTCTCCGGAGTCGCAATAAATCTTGCCACCGGGTCATCAGGTGAATATACCGCAAAATCCTTTCGAAGATCGGGGTATGAAAGTGATACGCTGTACGCTCCGGGAATATTCAAGTCCGTTATATCAAGTCGTGTTTCTGTTTTCTTAGTCGTTAAATACGTTTCATCCACTCCGTTCGAATAATTATACCTCTTTACTGTCCAGGTTAACTCTTCAGGAGATATCGATATTATTGACGGCTTGGTTGTACAAACGACTGAACCGATTGCGTTAACAGCCTGAGGCGAGATAACGAGATTATAATCGGTTGGTTCATAATTGAGCATAGCTTCATTTGTAAGCGAGTGATTTCCTTCATTATCAATAACATAAGCTTTTATGATATAAACACCCGGTTGGCTGAAATAATTATAAACATTCCTGTTACCGGAGGAAACATTAGGCGAGCTGTTATATTCAAACACTCCATCACCATCTAAATCAATACTTAACATTGCTATTGTCCCGGCACTATCAGAGTAGGAAGTATAGAATTTCACTTCCTGAGCATTTGTTATTGTGTACGGATTTGCAGAGATATAACAAATTGGAACAGAAGACTCCACATGAACTTTAACAGTTGCTTCGGCTATTTCCCCTGCCTTACTCAATACTTTTATTCGTGCGTCATAATCCCCTGCTTTATTATAAGAATATGATGTATTCGGAGTTGTCAATGAAACATAATCAAACACGCCGTTATCATCAAAATCCCACTGATAATTTTCCATATTACCATTTCCAAGACCATCAACAACTTCGGCGGAAAAGGTTACATTTAATGACGCAACTCCACTTGTCGGTGATGCATTCGGCCTTACTGTCAGCGGTCCCACACCGATCACGAGATCGGAGTTATAATTTTCCAGGCCGTCATCATCAGTTACTTTCAACATAACGGAATATTTACCTGGAGAAATATAAGTATTTGTAACGATTGTCACATCAGGGCCACGCAGATCGAAGACACCGTCACCATTAAAGTCCCATGCATAGTCAACAATTGAACCGTCTTCATCATAACTATTTGTGGCGGAAAAGATAACAGTTAAGGGATAACTCCCTTTTGTTACATCTGCATCTACATTTGCAATAGGATAGCCTGAGAATATTTTAGGTAAAAACAACCTTAATGAATTACACTTATTAAAATCAGGATTTTCAATTTCTATATCTAAATTCCCCAGATAATTTAAAACCTGAATTTTATTGTAATCATATGGATACGATTTCAACTTTACTAAACCCCATACACGCTTCCTGTTATTGTCTATCGCCTCAACATCAAATTGTTCTTCTCTGTTCTTCATCAAAACAACTTCATCAAGATCAGCAGATACATGGTATAAAGTTAATTCTGTGTTGAGTGAATACCATGCGGAATTATCCTCAGAATTTAATTTGAAATTTAATATATACTCACTCGCATCACGGCCGGCGGTAACTCCCATACTCAATGCAGAAATATTTTGCAATTTATTTCCAAGTTTTACGCATAAATTTCCAAGAGAATCGATATTATTTTGCGGATAGTAATCAGAGTTGTAATTTAATTGCTTGGAACTATGATAAACTCCTCCGGATTGTACATTGTAAACTGTCGGAGCACTTAAATATATTTTGTAATAATCGTAATAATAACCCGACCGGGTCGTTCGTGCCCATAAATGCTTATCATTATAAATAGAAACTCTTTCAGGTTGATATATTCCCTGAAATTCTTTGTGATGTGTTCGTAATATATCGTTTGTAAAATTATAATTTTGCGGGAAATCATACCAGTAATACACATTCGTTAGTGTGCAAATCGCAGCGTTGGTGCCGGGCGACAAGCTCACATTTTTTATTCCGGGCACAAAATATGTATAGTGATATCCACTATTGCTTATCACATTATATTCAAGAGGAACGAACGGAGAAATAACATAAATTAAATTCGAGTCTGAACATATCACCCAGGCTTCTCCTGTATCCGGATTTATGTCATTTACGATTGGCGTTAAAGGAAAGCCGGAAATTGTCGAACGGATTTCTCCAATATCCACACCGATTTTATAAACTTTTGAAACATCAGATACCCAGGCGGCAGCGCCCCCCATCTCAGTTTTACCAAAATTTTCATTGAGAATTATATAATCATTTGTATTTATAACCCCGTCTGAATTCAGATCCGCCGACACGTTAATCGAATTTGTATTTTCGCCGTAATAGCGTGCAAGGAATGCAAGGTCCTTGCCATCGACTCTTCCGGAGCCATTGATGTCACCATTTATACCAAATACATGCAGATTAGTTATAGATAATAAAATTAGAAAGGAGACTGCATAGACAAATTTGTGCTTTTTCATGATCAAACCTTATAGTGTTAAGATTTAAGAAACTACCTCTGTAATATTATAACACTTTAAACATCTAAAGTCAAGATAAAATCAGATACGTTAAGCGGCTTGCATTTTAAAAACGACTTCAGTATAATATATGCCAATTCAAGTATCGCGGGGTGGAGCAGCATGGTAGCTCGTCAGGCTCATAACCTGAAGGTCGCGGGTTCAAATCCCGCCCCCGCAACCAATTCTCCCCAATTAGCGATTTAGTTCATTTATTAATTCTCTAAAAACAGCTCTGAAAGAGCGAGAGGAATTTTTCTTTTTGCAAAATTTATGAAAGAACTATATTTTCATTCGACATATTTTGTCCCTCGGGGACAAATTTTCGCAAAAAGTTACCAAGATAAAGTTTCTTTCAATAATCTTTGTTAATAACAGTCGACGTTTTGTGTCGATTGACCTTTTCGAC
>JAOZNZ010000645.1 GCA_029933535.1 bacterium
TTCGGTGTCAGGACCAATTCCTCTAATATGTTGAAAAGTATTTTCGAGCATGTCGCTTTGCTATTTTTTGTTTATTGTTGCTCGGAGTAAATTGTGATTTTTCAAATCACAATTGAATTTCCGTGTTGGTTCATTGTGTTTTATTCGTTTTGCTCTTTATTAATTCCCCCTCGAGCAGAATGTCCCGGTCGAAGCATCGGGAAGAGGGGGCGCGCGGGTCCCGCGCATGCTGGGGCAGCACCGGGTCCATCACTCCATCATTCCAAAGTATTTCGGTCGCTTCGCAACCGCGCAGTAAATGCCGCTATCGCAGCTTTATTCCTGCACTCCATATCCATCATTCCATCACATTAATCCCCCCCCTATTAACTATTAACGATTAACTATTAACTATTTGTCTTACCTTATAATAATAACGAAGCAGAGCGTTTCTGTCAATAATGGCTTTTAGGTCCATCGTGTCCATTTTGTCCATTTTGTCCATAAAAATAATGAAGTCTTTCTTGCATTTATACAGCTTTTTCCTTATAATTTCTTTATGAAAGAAATCCAACAATCAATTAATTTTGCTATAGAACATTTTTTTGGTGAAAATCACCTTGCAGAGCTTTTGGTCTGCCAAACAGGCCATATTAATCATACTTATTTTCTGCGCATCAATGGTGGTGAGAAATCTGGGCACCACGTATTACAAAAAATAAACGGTAATATTTTCAAAAAACCTGAACAGGTGATGGAAAATATTGATAAAGTGACTTCGCATATAAAAAATAAATACGAACAGTTGGAAATAAATCCATTGAGACGGGTTCTTTCCCTCGTTCCAACTGTTACAGGTGAAAAATGGTTTGTTGATGAAAAGAATACTGTTTGGAGAATGTACATTTTTATTGAAAATGCGACAACTTATGATGTCGTACAATCACCTGAACAAGCTTATCAGGCGGCAAAAGCTTTTGGAGAATTTTCATCTCTTCTAAGTGATTTGCCGATTGATCAACTTCATGAAACAATTCCGGATTTTCATGATACTCCTAAACGATTCGAACAATTTGAACAAGCGGTGGCAAAAGCATCATCCGAACGCATAGCTTCAGCAAAAAAAGAAATTGAATTTGCTAATTCCAGAAAAAATATAACTTCGGTGTTGACTGATTGTATCGCAGACGGAACGATGAAACTGCGAATTACTCACAATGACACAAAATTGAATAATGTAATGATTGATGATGATTCTGAAAAAGGAATCTGTGTGATCGATCTCGATACCGTTATGCCGGGCCTGGCACTTTACGATTTCGGCGATTGTGTTAGATCGGCAACTCCATCCGGAGAGGAAGACGAGAAGAATCTCGATTTGATAGAAATGGATATCGAAATGTTTGAAGCTCTCGTTCGGGGTTATATTGAATCGGCAGGTGAATCGCTTTCACCGAAAGAAATCGAGCTCCTTGCCTTTTCGGGGAAATTAATTACTTACGAAATTGGTTTGAGATTCCTTGCCGACCATCTTAACGGGGATGTTTATTTTAAAACGCATCGCGAAAATCATAACCTTGACCGCGCGCGTGTTCAGTTCAAACTTGTTCAGTCAATGGAAGAACAGGAAGAAGAAATGAATGATATAGTAAGGAAGATATGGAGTGCAGTAATACTGCCGCGATAGCGGCATTTACTGCGCGGGCGCAAAGCGACCGAAATACTTTGGAATTTAATTTATTTAACTTCTTAAATCTAACATCGTTAATCGGTGTTCGGTGTTCAATTCAATTTGATTTAAGAACAAGGATTAACGATTTTTGATTTTAGAAGTTGAGCTACCAACTACCAACTACCAACTACCAACTACCAAAGCGATATGATTAAAGACCTTATAAAAAAAAATAGAAGCTATAGAAGATTCGATAACTCTTTCTCTATTCCTCTTGATACATTAAGAGAATTGATAGACTTTGCACGACTGTCTCCTTCAGGAGCAAATTTACAGCCGCTGAAATTTATCATCTCTAATTCTCCAGGGACTAACGCTGAAATTTATCCGTGTCTTGCCTGGGCAGGTTACCTTAAAGACTGGGATGGTCCGATTGAAAAAGAAAGACCTTCAGCTTATGTTATTATTCTTGGTGATAAAAACATAAAAAACGAATTCAGCTGCGATTGCGGTATCGCCGCGCAAAGTATCTTGCTTGGATCCGCAGAAAAAGGATTGGGCGGTTGTATGATTGGTTCCATTCAAAAAAATAAACTTGCTGATGCGCTTAACATTGATCCGCAATATGAAATACAGCTTGTCATAGCTCTGGGAAAACCTGCAGAAACAGTACAGATTGAAGAAATGAAATTGGCAGATAATATAAAATATTGGCGCGATGAAAAGAATATTCATCACGTTCCAAAACGTTCGCTTGACAGTATAATT
>JAOZNZ010000646.1 GCA_029933535.1 bacterium
AAAAAGAAATTTCCTGTTAATAAATGATAAATGATAAATAAAAAATAATAAATAGAAACCGGTTCCGGAAGATCAACTACGGCAGCAAAAGCATCTATTTCAGACGCATCTCCGGTTTGCGGATTCTCTATTTTTACATAGTTGATAAATGATAAATTCGTCGCTTGACCATCAGCCGTCTTTAATTGCGATAAATCTACCGGAGCTCCTCCGGCCGAACCGTCATAAGCTTGAACAGTATTTGTGTAAGACCATGTGCCGTCAATCCAGTCGTTAGTAAGTAATGCCGGATTTGCAGGATAAAGATAGTCTGCCGGTTTGCTGTTTAAATCAATTGATTGTGTCGGCAAAAGGGAATCAGCAAAACAGTTTGTCGCTATAAACCAATTTGTTAAATCCGCGCTTACCCAAATTTCAATTGGCTCTTCGGAAGTTGCATACCACGGATTAGTCTGTGGAAGCCCTTCATCATATATATATGCAAAAAATGTATTGCCGTAAACAAGTAAATCTATACCAAAAGGATGCTCGGGATCATCGTAATTATTTACCTGATGTCCCATCTTTACAATTAGCTTTCCTCCAATACCTACAGATACAATTTGATCACTCTGCCAGGGAGGATTATTAATCGTTACAGCTTCCATTGTGCCGTCAATATCCGCTAATTTTGCAGCCGGCCCGAGAGCGGTAACTGCATTTGTGTGAGTTACAAAAGCATTATTTCCCGGCAGATATTCAATAATTTCTGTTGCCCAGTCATTGGAGCTTGAATCGGCAAAAACTGTCGATATCAACCCGCATAAAATGATGATGATCGATCGTAAAAGCATTACTTCGTTGAAGAATGTAAAAACAATTTTTTTCATTTTTTAATTTGCTACTAAGATACTAAAAATTTCTAATTAGGGGTTACTCGAAAAGGTAAGACGCGCTTACCAGCGCGTCATTCCAAACAAGTGCTGGTATGCAAATATTAATTTTACATACGATTTCAAGCCAAATATTTATAATTATAATCATGACAATATTTTTTTGCCGAATATGACGCGCTGGGAAGCGCGTCTTACTTCAATAAACCTTTTTTCGATTAACCCATAATTAGATTAATATATTATTTCGTGTCTATTCGTGTTTATTAGTGGTTAAGTCCTTAATTTATTCGTGGTTGAATTAATTTCGTGGTTGATTTCAAAAAAAATCCCAATCCGTTTTTCTTCGGATCGGGTTCAAATGAGGAGATTGAGTGGAGTTATTCACTAATCGCCGTCGCTCTTGAAGCCGAAGAAATGACGGATATGTTTTTATCAGGTCGGTCTTCTGGCTTCTGACTTTGGCTTCTTCCTCCTTCCCGTCTGATGACAGTGGAATAATGGAAGTTGCGTGGTCAGTTACAGCGGCGGTCCCGCGCCGGAATTTAACCGGCTTCCCTGCCTGTGAAGTATATTTCACAGGCTCCTGACAATACTAATTACTGCCTGACCGAAAACCTTATGATTTGCATCTTTGACCGATAAATCGGCGGCGCCTCTTTTGGCGTCATGATTCGTTAAATTCTTTATCCATGCCTTAAGGCATGAACGCAGAATTTAAAGAATCCTGCCATCCAAAATAAGCACCATCCAAAAAAATGAGGTTTTCAGTCAGACACTATTAATTATAGCAAAATCTTATTTTATAAGCAATGGTAAGAATTTCTAATTAACCTGATTTTTAAAAAATGTCCAATTTGTGGTTTGGTTAATTTGGTGCTTATTTAGATCAATTAGGTTAATTAGATCAATTAGGTCAATTGTAAATTGTTCTTGACTTGCATCCCTTCCTCTGATAGAATTATATATATGAAAAAACAGAAATCTAAACGTCAGGCTATAATTCTTAATAAATGTTCAGATGGTACTTTTGCTCAGCCGCTTATAGATTCACTCTCCGCTGAAATCAAAAAAAAATACAAAGAATTTATTACGGTCCAAAGCGAAGATGAAATTGAAAATAAAATTGATGATTCTCTTCCTAACGATATCTTTGTTGCTGGTGGGAAAAAGGCGATGATGATGGCAAGCAGGTTAGGCCTTCACTTTCGTGAAAAAAATATTAATGCAAGATGTGTGTTGGTACCGGCTTGCCCTTATAATAGTGTCCCGTTCAATGATTTCAGTTCGGGCTTCGGTTCGGCATTGAAATGGTGCGTTAATTTGGGGAATGATATGCTTTCAGCCAGAACAGATTCTACTGATAATTGTTCCGTGGGAATTGTTCAAATCGATGGTGATGATAATGGTTGGCTGACAGCCGGAGCTGCATCGCTCATTTCGGAAAAAGGAAAAGTTATATTTTTAACCTGCGAAACAGTTTTTGACGAAGAAAAATTTTGTGCAGCACTTTTAAGAAAACTCAAAAAAAATAACGGTGCTGTTGT
>JAOZNZ010000093.1:0-8067 GCA_029933535.1 bacterium
TATAAATGTTTCATGACATCCTCATGAGTTGAGATATTTAATATTAATTTATGATGCGACAGTAATAAATTATAAAAACTCTGGTTTATTATACACCTTTTATAAGGTTATGTCAAATATATTTAATAATCCCAATTTCGGCGACTAAGTCAAAGGAGTTGACGTTTGACGTTTGACGTTGAACGTTCCGGACCAAGGATCACGCGTATACCCCTCCTCAACAAGGAAGGGAGTTTACTTTGACTATTAGTATGTTTTATGATATAATAGTTTCAAGCATTCCGAAGAGGTAATTTAGGAGACTACCATGAAATCATCAGTCAAATTCACATTCAAGTCAATTATATTTTTCACTTTATTATCGGAGGAAATTAAAATCAGAGATTTAAATTTAGTATTTAAATTCTAAATTTATCCCGAGGCTCTCTCTCGCTCGTGGAGAAATTTCCTAACCAAACAATTTAAATAGACAAATAATTGTAATGAGATATCAAACATTGAAAACAGTAGTTACACTTATTCTGTTATCTTTTTTTGCATCGCAAAGAATAATAGCCGTCACTAAATATGTCGGTACAACCGGAACACCTTCGGGAAACTATTTCACCGATATTCAATCTGCGGTTGACGCGAGTTCCGCAGGTGATTTGGTACTCGTTTCTAATGGCGTTTATTCAGTTGGCGAAAGAGTCACACCGGGACACGATCTTACCAATCGGGTTGTAATAACGAAAAATATAACTGTTCGCAGCGTTAACGGTCCGAAAAATACAATAATTCTTGGCAAAGAAGCGCCAGGCGGAAGCTTTGGTCCCGGAGCTGTTCGCTGCGTTTATATGGAATCTGGCACAATCAGTGGTTTTACAATTTCAAACGGTAATACACTTACATCCGGTAGTGATATTTACGAAAAATTTGGCGGAGGAATTTGGCTGACGAACGGCTGCATAGTAACTAACTGCACAATCATCGGCAATAACGCCGACCTGTCCGGCGGAGGAGCGTACTGCTCCGGCGGTTCGCTTTTCGATTGTACTATCAGCCAGAACAGCGCACAGGACAGCGGCGGCGGCGTGTATTGCAATGTAGGCAGTACTGTAACCCCAGAATTCACAATGGATTGGTTGACATGGGCGCATACGAATATTTAAGCGGAAAGATTCCTGTAACCAGTTCAAGGTGGAAACTGAAGAACAAGAAAAAAGGTGCTCTTAAAGGAAAACCGATAACTCCGCTGCTTAGATCTCACCTGACAAACGGCTACGGCGTTGGAATCTGGAATCTTGAGACGGACAGCAATGTTGATGGCCCGCGCCAGCTTACCGCGAAAAACAAAAAAGAGACTGTCTGGATTTTCAAAGATAAGACCGATAAGACGGCGAAAATAATTTATAGTGAAAAACACAATGCGAAAAAAGATATTTACAAGACAAAACTGAAATATGTTTTGCAAGGGCAAATCCCCGAATCTAATATGGTGTACATCGCTCCGCTTGAATAGGTAAATGAATTTATTGCTGTAAACAGCATTATGCGGTGGGAAAACACATCTACTTCCGGTGTTTCGGGCACTTTTTTCACCGATTTGTCGAAAGCATGGACTATTTTGGGAATTGAACTTGTGCTGGACGCGAATATTGTTATTTTCTCCGGCTCAAATATTTTTGGCGATGTATCCACTGACAGCATTACAATAGACTTAGTGCCGGAACCTTGCTATTTATAATTTATTATTTATAGTTTTAAATAGAGAAAATTAATTCCGATCGCGCCAAGCGCATAGGGATAAATTTAAAATTTAAAATTCATATTGTATTCAAAATGAATTTACTCAGAGTGAAATCACAGATCCCGGCCTCAGAATGAACGTCGGGACGACAAAGGAGGCAATCATGAAAACACCTATCAAAATTATCGCAGTTTTAGTATTAATTTTTTTCACATCGCAAAAAATATTCCCGGCAACTTATTATGTCAGTCCATCCGGCGTGCCGTCCGGGAACTATTATACCGATATTCAGTCTGCGGTGAACGCATCTTCCGCGGGAGATTTGGTACTTGTTTCCAACGGGGTTTATAATTCCGGCGGTGGGCTTACACCCGGATACGTGCTTACCAACCGCGTTGTAATAATCAATAACATTACCGTCCGCAGCGTCAGCGGTCCGGAAAATACAATAATTCTGGGAAATGAAGCTATTGGCGGCGGAACAGGCGATGGGGCAGTCCGTTGCGTTTTTATGACCTCCGGTTCGCTTTCCGGTTTTACACTGTCAAACGGTTTTACGAGTTCATCCGGGAGTTATGATTATGATCAAAAAGGCGGGGGTATTTGGCTTACAAACGGCTGCATAATTGCTAATTGTATTATCAGCAGAAATAGCGCGGATGATGGCGGAGGCGGTGTTTACTGCTATTATGGCGGCACGATTTCCGATTGCATTATCAGCGGGAACAGCTCGTATCGTGGCGGGGGAGTGTACTGTTATTATGGTGGCTCGGTTTCCGATTGTAATATCTCCGGCAACACCGCGGAATATGGAGGCGGCGTGAACTGCGATAACGGCGGTTCGGTTTCCTTTTGCACCATCAGCGGGAACGGTGCGGGTTTTTATGGCGGCGGCACGTACTGCTATTCCGGCGGCACGGTTTTCGATTGTTTCATCAGCGGCAACACCTCGGAATATGGCGGCGGGGCGTTTTGCGATTGCGGCGGCACGGTATCCGATTGTACTATCATCGGGAATACTGCGGTTTATAATGGTGGAGGCGTGAGCTGCGATTACGGCGGCACGATTTCCGGTTGCACTATCAACGGGAATACCGCGGAATATGGTGGTGGCGCATACTGCAAATCCAGCGGTGCTCTGACTAATTGTCTGATTTGCGGAATGAATACCGCAACTTATGGCGGAGGTTCTTATTTAAAAGATGGCGGTGAGATATACAATTGCACCATTGCGGGAAATAATGCTTCAGGTTACGGTGGAGGTATTTGTACTACTAACGGCGGGACAGTTGTGAATGTAATTATTTACGAAAATCAAGCGCTTTTGGGAAATGATAATTGGCGCAATTATGCTTCCGGTGCGCTTTTTAGTTATTGCTGCACTACTCCAACAAATGGTTTGCCGGGTGGTAACGAATGTATTTTCGATAATCCAATGTTTGTCATAGCGGGATCGGATTATCATCTCCTGGAAATTTCACCTTGCGTAGATACAGGTTATAATATGCCCTGGATGATTGGCGCGAATGATTTGGAAGGTGCGCCGCGAATTTATAACACCATAGTTGATATGGGTGCTTTTGAATTCTCGCCTGTAAGTCCGTTTATCGGAATTCCCGTAGCCAGTCCAAACTGGAAATTGAAGAACAAGAAAAAAGGTGTTCTTAACGGAAAACCGATAACCCCGTTACTTTATTCTTATCTGACAAATGGCTACGGCATTGGAATTTGGAATCTTGATACTGACAGCAATGTTGACGGCCCGCGCAAGCTTACCGCGAAGAACAAGAAAGAAACTGTTTGGGTTTTCAAAGATAAAGCCGACAAGGCGGCGAAAATAATTTACAGTGAAAAGTATAACAAGAGAAAAGATATTTACAAGACGAAGCTGAAATATGTTTTGCAGGGGCAAATCCCTGAATCTAATATGGTTTATATCGCCCCGCTTGAATAGACAAATGATTTTCAATAGAAGAGATTCACAATTTCCGTGAAGCTACATTAACCTTAAAAACGCAGTTGAAATGATAATAAGCTCGCAATCGACGATAAACAGGTGGATTACGCTATTTCTCTCTTTAACCCAATGGGTTAGAGAATTCTAAAAAGCAACTTAATGGAAATAAAACGAATTTGAGAAAATATGATAATTCATTTTTTTATTTTGACAGAATCATGGTCGACAGAATCATTTATAAAAGGAAATAAACCTGTATAAAATTAAATTAGTCAAAATAATTGAAACCAAATTAATATTTAAAAAATGATTCTGTCGCCAAAGATTTTTTAACCAATATCGTAATTATTGAAAAACACGTAAATTCTACTGCGTTATTTAGGATTAATATTAAACCGAGGAAGAAACCATGAGAACAGTTATCAAAACAACAATTTTTATATTAATATTTTTTACATCGCAAAAAATATCAGCTGATTCACATTATTTGCATAATACTAACTTCAAATCCAAAACTCCGATATTTAGGACGCTGGGGATCCGAAATTCTCCAGGCACGGCAGCGTCCATCCATTCCTCCATACCTCCAACACTCCAACACTCCAATATTCCTTCTCCCATGGCTCCTCTCTACGGTGCGGAGGTAAAACTGACCGCCTCTGATGCAGAGATGGACGATCGGTTCGGCGGTTCGGTTGCTGTTGCCGGAGATGTTGCAGTTGTTGGTGCCAAAAGCGAAAATTCCGGCGGATCTTATGCCGGTGCGGCGTATATCTTCGAGCGGAATTCCGGTGGTGTCAACGCATGGAGTGAGGTGAAAAAACTTATTGGCTCTGATCCCCAAGCTTCCGGTAAATTCGGCTGTTCAGTGGCAGCTTCCGGAGATGTTGTGGTTATAGGCGCGAGTCAATTGAATACAGGTGGCCCCCTTGCCGGTGCGGCATATGTGTTTGTACGTACAGCAGGATACACAAATGCCTGGGGAGAGGTGAAAAAGCTGATTGCATCCGATTCGGAAGCGAATGATCACTTCGGTTGCTCAGTCGCAATAGCGGGAGATGTCGCGGTTGTTGGCGCGTACAGCGAGGATGTAGGCGGAGTTTCTGCCGGTGCGGCGTATGTTTTTGAACGAAATATGGGCGGTACCAATAACTGGGGTGAAGTGAAAAAATTGATGGCTTCCGATGCGGAGGGAGATGATTACTTCGGTCATTCAGTTGCAGTAGCAGGCGATGTAGCGGTTATCGGCGCGTTCAGCAAGAATAATTCTGCCGGTGCTGTTTATATCTTTGAGCGCAATGCGGGTGGCACCAATAACTGGGGAGAGGTAAAAAAACTGACAGCATCCAATTCGCAATCGGATTATTACTTTGGGCGCTCGGTGGCAATAGCGGGTGATGTGGTGATTGCCGGCTCGTATGGAGAATCTTCCGGAGGTTTTTTGGCCGGTGCGGCGTATATTTTTGAGCGGAACGCATATGGCATTAATAACTGGGGGGAGGTGAAAAAATTGATTGTGTCCGATGCGGATGAATATGATAAATTCGGTTGTTCGGTTGCAGTTGATGGAGATGTGGTCGTTGTCGGCGCGCTTCTCGAAGATGCCGGTTTTTTTGATGCCGGTGCTGCATATGTTTTCAAGCGGAATGCCGGGGGTATTAATGCCTGGGGAGAGATAAAAAAAATAACCGCATCTGATCCTGATGGGAGCAATTACTTTGGTCAATCGGTTGCCGTTGCGGGTGATGTAGCGGTTATTGGTTCCTCTGGCGATGATTCCTGTGGAGCCAATGCCGGTGCGGCGTATATCACACCAGTTTTTTGCCAAACTAAAAATTTCATAGAAACAGCAAAAAAAACTGCTTCCGACGCAGAGGCATACGATTATTTAGGATATTCTGTCGCAGTAGCAGGCGATGTGGCAGTTGTTGGTGCGTATCAAGAAAATGCGGGTGGTTCTAAAGCCGGTGCAGCTTATATCTTTGAGCGAAACGCAGGAGGGATTAATGTCTGGGGTGAAGTGAAAAAACTAATTGCTTCCGATGCGGAGTCAGACGATTGGTTTGGTAAATCCGTTGCAGTATGGGGCGATGTTGTGGTTGTCGGAGCGGAAGGCGAAGATTCAGGTGGTTCTAATTCCGGTGCGGCATATATTTTCGAACGTAATGCCGGCGGCATCAATGCCTGGGGAGAAGTAAAAAAACTGACAGCTTCCAACACCCAGGCAACCAATAATTTTGGTGTTTCAGCAGCAGTATGGGGCGATGTAGTAGTTATCGGAGCAAACTGGGAGGGTTCCGGCGGCTTTAAAGCCGGTGCAGCTTATATCTTTGAGCGAAACGAGGAAGGTATTAATGCCTGGGGAGAAGTAAAAAAATTGACCTCCTCCGATGCGGAGGAATATGATTACTTTGGTCGATCTGTTGCAGTGGCAGGTGATGTTATTGTAGTTGGCGCGGATTTTGAGAATAGCGCGGGTAACGATTCCGGCTCGGCGTATATTTTCGAGCGGAATAAGAATGGTATCAATGCCTGGGGTGAAACGAAAAAACTAATTTCTTCCGATGCACAACCGAATGATTACTTCGGATATTCAGTCGCAGTGGCAGGAGACGTTGTGATTGCAGGCGCGATTTGCGAAGACTCCGGAGGTACTAATGCCGGTGCGGCGTATATTTTCGAACGGAACACGAATGGTATTCATGCCTGGGGCGAGGTGAAAAAACTAACCTTTTCTGACGCGCAGCCGAATGATTATTTCGGCTGGTCGGTAGCAGTTGCCGGAGATGTGGCTGTAGTTGGAGCCGGTAGTGTTAATGTCGGTGCCGTGTATGTTTTTGAACGTAACGCGGATGGTATTAACGCGTGGGGTGAGATTAAAAAACTGACATCTGAAAACACGCAGTCAGACGATTTTTTTGGTAAGTCTGTCGCAATGGGCGGGGATGTGATAATCATCGGAGCGTTGGGGGATAATGACAGTAATATGGATGCCGGTGCGGTGTATGTATTTGAAGAGTTTATATCTTTAGCGCCGCAAATATCTACCAACGTGTTAATTTTTCCCTCGTCAAGCAGTGAACTTTTTGAAGGCGATTTAACAAATATTATCTGGAAGTTTGAAGAAATTACAGATGATCTTGACGGCACGAATTTAACGATTTCAAAAATCTCCGTGCATATCGCGGAAACAACAAATGAAGTCGCGACAGTTACGAATAATATTGATAATTTGCTTGGGGAAATTCCGTGGCTTGTTCCGGATAATTTAACCGGCGGGTATACTGATTATGTTTTAAAATTTGAAGTAGTTGACAGCACATCATTAACTAACAGCAGGATTTTTTGGGACAATGAATTTACGATAGTGCCGGAGGGCGCTTTTGGCGCAGTTATTAGTTATTTGTTATTAGTTCTCGGTATTTGGAGGAAATTAATCCCGATCGCGTTAAGCGTATCGGGAAGTTGGTCGACGCCGTACCGCCACTCTCCCGGTGCCGACCCGACGTCACGTGCTGGTGCTGTATGTTTCCGTGTTATCCGCGCCCGGTAATATTTTTATATCAATTGTTTTGATATTCTAACGAAGTAATGCTGTACTCACGTTCATTATTTTATAAAAAATGTAAGGTAAATAAAACAAATTTACATTTCGGTCTAAATATGATATAATATTGCAGTCGTAAATAGTCGCGGTTTTAAACAACCGCATTTTTATTGTTAAAAGAGAAAATTCATCCTGTTATGATGAATTTAAAAGTTTTAAATTTATCCCGAGGTTCTCGCGCGCTCGCGGATTAATTTTTTTGATATATATATAATAAAAATAGAGGTGCTATGAAAACTATAATATTTTGTCCATCCACTTTTACTTCCAAAAAATTCTCTTCAACTTTTATCACGAAATACTTTCCCTGTATTTTTTCAATACTGCTATTATTTGTCTCTCAAAATATATTAGCTGTAACAAATTCCTACGGTAATATCATTATAGAAACTAATAGCTGGTGGAATGAAGCCTTTTATCAAATCGATAGTCTTATCGTTACAAATGGCGCCACGCTGTCAGTTGCAGGTGGTTCTACTCTTGCTGTTTCAGGTGATGTCGCAGTGGTAGGCAGCAACTCGGAAATACTCTGTCAAAGCAAAAATATAACTTCAACTAATGAATACGGTGAATGGGTTGGTGTTGGTGTACAAATCGATGCGAGTAATATGTTCATCGGTGCAGGCGCATCAATTAACGCTGACGGCCGGGGATATACGTGCCCGGGAGCATCCAAAAACGGAAACGGTCCTGGTGGCGGAACATACTCTAGTGGATATGGCGGCGGTGGAGGATATGGCGGCAATGGCGGCAAGGGAGCCAGCAGTTCTACCT
>JAOZNZ010000093.1:8167-9412 GCA_029933535.1 bacterium
TAGCAATTTATTATCACAGTGAAAGTTCCTTTGGAGGATTTGCGGCATCAACAACTGACGGCGGTGATGGCGGCGGAGGCGGAGCTGTTGATGGTGAACAAGGCTCTATATATTTCTTCGGTGAACCGTACATTTGTATTACCACAATGCCGGAAACTGTTTCGTATGATGTTACCGATTATACAATTGCCGGAACGAATTGGGCAGTGTTTGGTGACATGAATTGGACAAATTCTCTTACAGGAGAAAATGGAGACATTCAAGTTTCAAATTTCAATTTTCAATTTTCAAATATCTTCCTTAATATCGGTGATAATATTATATCCATTTCAGGTACTAATGTCTTTGGCGATTGGGGTAGCAATAGTGTAACAATCACACGCGGCGATATTGGCACAGGAGCACCATTCATTAACATTACGAATTCAAATGCCGATGTTCCTTACGATACTCTTACATACAACATCGCAGGGACAAACAACTCGCATGTGACAGGTATGCTGACGTGGACCAATACATTAAGTGGGGACAACGGTACTTTACCGGTTTCGGGTTTCGGGTTTCAGGTGTCAGGTATAAATCTCGATACCGGACCCAACAAAATTATTGTTGGTGGAACAAATGTGTGGGGCGTTTACACAAATGATTCAGTAATAATAACTCGCGGAGGAACAGGTAACGGAAATCCGTTTATAGATATTACTAATTTATATGGGGTAATAGATTATTATAAATCTTCCGTTTCGGTTGCAGGTACAAATAATATTCATGTGATGGGAACTATCTGGTGGTCAAATACTACCTCAGCAGTTAGCGGTAATGCAACTCGAATTACACCGGGAAGCAACTCGTGGACGGTCTCCGTTCCACTCGACTATGGCAACAATCAGATTATTGTTTTTGGTACAAATTTATTGAATACCGTAACCAACGATATCATAAATATCTATCGGGCGACATGGAATGATATTCAACCGTTTATTGACATTACAAACGCTAACGCAACTGTAACTTATTCGATAAAAACTTACACAATTGGTGGTACAAATAACGCGAATGTGGTTGGCGATATTATGTGGAATAATTCACTTGGCGGAAGCGGAAGTATTCCGGTTTCAGGTGTCGGGTTTCAGGTTTCAGGCATACCCCTGAATGTCGGTGACAATTTAATAACAGTTTCCGGCACGAACATTTACGGTCAATCGACAAATGATGTCGTCAGCATTCAACGAAAAACGTTGATTG
>JAOZNZ010000647.1 GCA_029933535.1 bacterium
ACAGGAATTTGCGAGACTTCGTTACAATTCAGATGATAAAGAAGGATTTAAATCTGAATACGATGAGTTACTAAATAAATCATCTATTTCACCCTTTAAGAAAATAATTTTAAAAACGCAAGCTCTGGATCATAATGAAAGAATGGATAAATTGCCTGCGCTTTGCGCTGAAGCTCTTGATATCTCAACAAATCAGGAACAACGATTTGAGGCGTTGTTCCCGCTTGCGAATCTGTATTCTGAAAACGCTAATATTGATAAGTTTAAGGATATTATAGATAAAGCTCTTGCCGGAGAGAAGCCTACAGCTGAAATTTCCAAAAAAATCATATATTTGATGACTAACGTGGGCGATACAAATGGAGCGGCAGAATTACTCACAACGAGCATTTCATCAGAAACGAATGAAGAAAAAGTAATAACTTCAACAATATCTCTTGCGACACTTGGTAAAGATATTAATGAAGGAATAATAAATCAACTTGTTGAAAGGTTCCCGAGTAATGGAAATATGTACGCGAAGCTTGCGGATATATTCAAACGAAATGAATGGTATGAAAATGAAATAATATACAGAAAAAAAGCTCTGGAATTTTTAACAAGAGATTATGAAAAAAATCGTCAGGCGGAAGAATTAATAAAAAGATATTTGAAATTCGATGAGCTGGATAACGCTGAAAAAATTCTCACTGAGTACGCAAATGTCCTAAGCAATAACGCAAGCTACACAACCAGTATGTCAAAAGTTTATCTTTCTAAAGGTCGAACGAACGATGCTTTTGAATTACTGATGACAAATTGCGATAAAATGTCACATGAAAAAGACCGCGAAATAATTATTAAAAAATTATTGACCTTCAACTGGCCGGAAAAAAATCAACACGAGCGCGCGGCAGCATTGGCTGAAAAACAAGTTGTAAAAATGTCGCTTGATATTCGCCACGAGCGCAGGGAAGATATTTACAGATTGCTTATAAAGTCATATGTTTATCTTAATGATTCTGACAAAGCGCTTGCTGTATGCCGAAAGTTATTTTCTCAAAGCGGCAATGCGGATCAATTTCCTGCTGTATGTAATTTAGTAAATGACCCTGAAAAAATAAAAAGTTTCATAAATGAAATGCTTTATTCAGGAAGCTCACAAATATACTTTTATGCCTCGGCTGCTACAGCATGTGAAAAAGCCATGCTGCCGAATCTTGCCTTGAAACTTTATATTAAAGCCTGGAAAAAATCAAGCGAACGATGGAATCGAACACGTCACGCGGCAAACGCGATACGGCTTGCAAATGAGTTGAAAGATTATGCTTTACGTGATGAAATTCTAAATGATATTATAGAAAAATATAAAAGCGGGGAACTTGAATACTGGTCATTATGGCAGATTTCAAGTATAATGCGCAAATTGGACCTTAATGACAAATATGAAGAGATGTTGAAACTGGCAATCGATAATTCTAAGGGACGAAAACGGCAAAATGCGATCTCATCTCTTGCCCGGAATTATAGAAGAAATAATAATAAACAGGGAATTAAAGATTTAATTAATAATTATTTTGTGGGTAAAGAGCTCGATGTGGAAGGCAATACCATGCTGATTGAACTTTACAACGGAATCGGCGAAAGTTCAAAAATCAAACCTATTCTGAATACTATTGAACAACAAATTACGAACAATTCTTCAAGAGCAAGATATGGCAGTTATTTACTTTACGCCTTAAGAAGTGCCGGTGAGAGAGAGAAAGCGATGGAACTTGCGGAGAAGTGGTTTAATGATCCCGAAGCATCTTTTGATAATAAAGTAAACTTACTTTATATGATGGGGTGGCAAGGCGATAGTAAAAAAGCTCTGGAACTTGCCGAGAATCTATATAAAACGATACCGGATAATTATTCGAAGGAAAATGTTGCCAGACTGTTAATGAATATGTATGATAACAATGGCAATTTTGAAAAATATAAAGAACTCGCGGAAAATATTATCAATGATCCTAAAACTTCATCATGGCAAATCGAAGAGATTGCTAACGAATATAAAAATAAAAACTTTAACGCGGAAGCTTTAACTGTTTATGACAGAATGCTTGATAAACTTGATGATAATGATCCTAAGAAATTTGATGTCCTTAACAGACAGGCGGAACTGTATATTAAACTCGGCGACCCGAAAGCGGCTATCGAATGCGCTGTTCAGTCGGCTGCCGCGCGACCGGAAGACCCGGGCATTAATTCTTTGCTCGCAACGGCTTATCGAGCTGACGGTCAAAATCAAAAAGCTCTTGAGGAATATTGTAAAGGAATTAAAAAAGCAGGGAACTCAAGTTGGCAAAAAAGATGCTGTGACCAGCTTGCTGAACTTGTTCAGACTACTGATATTGATTTTGACGCAACATTACTTGCAAATTCTTTGCTTA
>JAOZNZ010000094.1 GCA_029933535.1 bacterium
TAGTTTCGGCGCCTGCTTCGTGACCTTTCAATCTTGCAGCGAAGCCATGTTTTTTTGCCCATCTGCCGTTTCCATCCATAATAACGGCAACATGTTTTGGAACAGGTTTGTCGAAATCTATAATGTCAATACTCATAAAATAATTTTATAGAGAGACACAATGCGCTTGCATTATTCCTTCGGTATTTTTAATATCTTCGAGGACTTTTTCGCCCATGCATTTATTAATGCCAAACGCGCCGACATTTATTTCGCCGGCAGTAAGGCGGTCGCAAGTCATTCTGCAAATATTAATATCCGCGTTTCCGAGGATAGTGCCGATTTTCCCGATAATTCCGGGAGCATCTTTGTGAACAAGAATAAGCAGATATCCTTCAGAAATAACATCAACATGGAAATCATTAATTCTTACGATTCTGGGGTGCTGATGTTTTTCGCCGAAAATTGTTCCGCCTACAGAGTTCATTTCGCCTTTTTCATTTATCGCTTCTACGCGAATAAAATTAGTATATCCTTTAACGTTGCTTGATTTAATCTTTTCAATCTTCAATCCCTGCTCTTCTGCCATAAGTTCAGCATTAACCTGATTTACTCCATCAACGTTATATGACAAGACTCCGGAAATAATTGCTCTTGTAACAGGGGTAATATCAACATTATTTAATGTTCCTTCGCATACAATTCTAATAGATTTTACATCACCATAAGCTACCTGCGCAAGAATACTTCCAAGTTGCGAACCGAATTCAACGAAAGGGAGTATTTGTTTTCTTTCTTCTTCGCCCATTGCGGTAGCATTAATTGCATTAGAAATTGAGCCATTGAGGAGGTAATCCACCATTTCTTCGGCAACTTCAACACCAACTTTAGATTGAGCTT
Source organism: bacterium (assembly GCA_029933535.1). GTDB lineage: Bacteria > Auribacterota > UBA3054 > UBA3054 > B51-G9 > B51-G9. The sequence goes on from JAOZNZ010000094.1 coordinate 880, forward strand.
CGCCTGTAGAAGCGGCGATATGCGGAGTTAAAATAATTTGTGAATAAGTTTCCAAACGTTTATTTTGATTAGGTTCTTTAGGGAAAACATCAAATGCAGCACCGGCAACTTTTCCGCTTTCTATCGCGTCACACAGGTCATCTTCGTTAATGATCCCACCTCTTGCGCAGTTCACCAATCTGACACCGTCTTTCATAGTCGCGATAGTGTCTTTATTAATCATATTTCTTGTTTCATTATTTACAGGAGTATGAACTGTAATAAAATCGCTCTGTTTGAAAAGTTCGGCAAGCGCAACAGGTGTAGCATCAGTTTCGCGAACTTTGTCATCTGAAATCATCGGATCGTAAGCAATAACTTTCATTCCGACTGATTGGCATACTTTAGCAACCCATCTACCTATTTTTCCATAACCAATAACTCCGAGAGTTTTTCCGTACAGTTCAACACCTTTCAATTTTTTCTTTGCCCATTCGCCTTTTTTCATATAAGCATCGGCTTCAGGAATTCTTCTTGCGAGGGAAAAGATCATAGCGATTGTGTGTTCAGCAGTGGAAATAGTATTTGCCTGCGGAGTGTTCATAACAACAATACCATGCCGACTTGCAGTTTTAATATCCACATTGTCAACACCAACACCCGCTCTGCCAACGGCTTTTAATTTTTTACCTGTGTTAATTACTTCTTCAGTAACTTTTGTCGCACTGCGAATAATTATTCCGTCATATTCGGGAATAATTTTAAGAAGTTCATCGGCATCAACGCTTTTGCGAACATCTAATTCTATATCCGGGCATTTTTCAAATACTTCAACGCCTGCCGGCGCCATTCCGTCAGTAACAATAACTTTGTACATATTATCTCCTTGAGTATTAAGTTTTAATAAATTAAGTTTCAGTGTTCAGGTGTCAGGAAATTCAAATCAAAAATTTGAATTTTATATTAATACGAAATTCATCCCGATGTATTTTCTATCGGGATAAATTCATTCCATCATTCCATCATTCCATCATTCCATCATTCCATCATTCCATCATTCCATCACTCCATTACTCCATTACTCCATGCTCGCACTTGGATAACATCCCCCGGCCTATCGGCCACCCCCTTCAAAGGGGGACCGCGGCTTACTTCATCAACGATGCTTGCGCCGCAGAAATACCTCTGCCGGGCTCAATTTCCACACCCATTTTATTCAACGCACGTTCAAGTGAGGATAATGCTGTCATAACATCCGCTTCTGTCGCATAGCCCATCATAGCGATTCTAATAATTTTGCCTTTTGCTTCATTTTGACCGCCGGCCACAGAAATTCCGTCAGCTTTCAAATGTTTTCTAAGTTCTTCGGCATCAATTCCTTCAAAAACAATAGATGTCAAAGCATTAGAAGGGCTTTTGGAATAAAGAGACAACCCGAGAGCTATGGCTCCTTCACGGATAGCGTCAGCAAGTTTTGCGTGCCTTGCGATAACGTTGTCAATTCCTTCATCAACGATCATACTAAGCGAAACATTTAATCCTTCGAGCAAAGTATGTGCCGGAGTGTAAGGAGTGTTATTTTGATCAGCAGCTTTTTTTGCTTTTTTAGCATCAAAATAAAATTTAGGAAGTTTCGACTCATCAGCCAATTTCCACGCTTTTTCAGAAACACTCATAAATGCCAGTCCCGGTGGAATCATAAAAGCTTTCTGTGAACCGGCAACACAAACATCAACATTCCATTCGTCAACGTGAATGTCATCAGCGCCGATACCGCTAACGGCATCTACGACAAGGATCGCGTTAGTTTTCGCCACGATTTCTCCTATAGCTTTGATATCAAAAACAGTTCCGGTTGAAGTTTCGGTGAGTTCAGTGTAAACGGCTTTTATAGAAGGGTCATCAGCAAGAATTTTTTCTAATTCTGCAGGATTTGGAGCGGTACCCCATTCGATCAGAATTTCATTGAATTCCACACCGAATGCTTTAGCAAGCAAAGTCCATCTCTCACCGAATTTACCACCATTAATTGTAACAACTTTATCTCCGGGAGAAAGAAAATTAACTACAGAAGCCTCCATTGCACCCGTTCCGGATGAAGTAAAAGTAATAATGTCACTCTGCGTACGAAAAACCGTTTTCAATTTCGCGTTGACTTCGCTGAACATTTCGCGAAATCGGGGTGTACGATGATGATACATTGGTTGTGCAAATTTGAGAAGTACTTCAGGTGGAACTGTAACGGGACCCGGTGTGTAGAGGTGTTCTTTTTTCATAGTGTTTGTTATTTGTTAATAGTTATCTTTTATTATTTAATGATTGATATGATTTAATGATTTGATGATTTTTCAATCATTTCAATCGTTTCAATCGTTTCAATCGTTTCAATCGTTTCAATCGTAATTATCAAGCCACTTTTTTTGAATAAACAAGTTTCGGTTTTTCATTTTTACCCAAAACAAAATCTTTTGTAATAATACATTGCTTGAGATCAGGAATTTCAGGAGAATCATACATTAAGTCCGTCATCAATGTTTCCATTAAAGAACGCAGCCCGCGAGCGCCGGTTTTTCGATTTATCGCATTTTCGGCAATTGCGTCGAGCGCTTCAGGTTGAAATTCAAGTTCGATATTTTCCATTTCAAACAAGGCTTTATACTGACGAACGATTGCGTTTTTAGGTTCTGTAAGAATTCTGATAAGATCTTCTTTTGTAAGTTCCTGCAAAGGAGACGCACCGGCTAGTCTGCCCACAAACTCAGGAATGAGGCCGAATTCGATCAGATCTTCCGGACTGACTTTTCCAAGCAGTTCGTATTTTGACATAGTTTTATTCATTTCTCCTGTGACGTCAAAACCAACCATACGTTTACCGAGTCTTCTTTCGACGATTTTTTCTAATCCGTTAAACGCGCCTCCGCAAATGAATAAAATATTTGATGTATCAACTTTGATAAACTCTTGATGCGGATGTTTTCTCCCTCCTTTTGGCGGAACATTACAAATAGTACCCTCAAGGATTTTCAAAAGAGCTTGTTGAACTCCCTCACCGGAAACATCGCGTGTTATTGAAACATTATTGGTCGTTCTGCCAATTTTATCAATTTCATCGATATAAATAATTCCCCATTGGGCTCGTTCAACGTTAAAGTCAGCGCTTTGCAGGAGTTGCAAAACGATATTTTCCACATCTTCGCCCACATATCCTGCTTCTGTAAGGGTTGTTGCGTCAGCGATAGCGAACGGAACTTTCAGGAATTTAGCTAAAGTTTTAGCCATAAGAGTTTTTCCTGTACCTGTAGAGCCCATAAGCAAGACATTACTTTTTTCAATATCGACGTCAATTGATTCCTGGAAATTTCTTAAAAGTCGTTTATAATGATTAAAAACAGCAACAGAAATAATACGTTTGGGTTGTTCCTGTCCGATAACATACTTATCAAGATTTTCCTTGATTTCCCGGGGATACTTTATTGATACCGGTTCAACTTTTTTTGTTTTTTTGTCCAAATGAGGTTCAGGGTAGATACTCATACAATATCTTACACAATCCTCACAGATAAATGCATTCTCATCAAGAGATCCCTGTATTATTTTCGTGTCAGCTTTCGCTTCATTCCCGCAAAATGAACATACCGGTCTTTTTCTTCGTGTTGTTGATCCTTTTTTTTGCGCCATAATAGTTATTCCTTGTGACTAATTACTTGATCAACGAGACCATATTCTTTAGCTTCAACAGCCGACATAAAAAAATCCCTGTCAGAATCTTTCCCGATCTCTTCAACCGTTTTACCTGTCGCATCAGAAAGAATCTGAAGAAGCGTGTCCCTAATCTTAAGTATCTCACGCGCCTGAATGCTAATGTCTGATGCCGTTCCCTGCGCGCCGCCCCACGGTTGATGAATCATTACTCGTGAGTTCGGCAGAGTGAAACGTTTGCCTTTTGTTCCGGCAGCAAGTAAAACTGCTCCCATGCTGGCCGCCTGGCCGATACAATAAGTATTAATATCGCATTTCAGGAACTGCATTGTGTCATAAATTGCCAAACCTGCGGTTACCGATCCGCCGGGAGAATTTATATACAAACTGATATCTTTATTAGGGTCATCCGACTGTAGAAACAGCAATTGAGCTACAATAAGGTTTGCTATTTCATCGTTAATAGCTGTTCCCATAAAGATTATACGGTCTTTTAAAAGACGCGAGTAAATGTCATAAGCGCGTTCAGTGCGTCCGGTTGTTTCCAATATCATTGGTACAAGTGGCATATTGTCTCCATATATACAGTTAATTATTTCTTTATTATTTTAGAGGTTATATATTATAAAAGAAATGCATTAAAAAGGCAAGATGATTTTCTATTTATTATTTAACAGTAAGATATCTATATTCAGTGTTATATTCTTTTGCCAAATATGACGCGCTGGGAAGCGCGTCTTACTTCAACAACCTGCTTCGGTCGAAGCGGTGTACTTTTCCTGGAAAATAAATTTGTTCGCCTGAACAAATTTCCTCAGCCATGCCTGCAATTTACAAAAGCCGGCCGGCACTTGAATATATAAAAAGAGTTTACTATAATTTATAAATGCAAATAATTATAAATTTAAATAAACAAAAAGGCAAAATGAAATGAGTAATGAAATAAACCTCACTGAAGAAAATTTTAATAACGAAGTTGTTCAATCCGATAAACCGGTTATCATTGATTTCTGGGCAACATGGTGCGGCCCTTGCTTGGCTTTCGATCCTATCTTAAAGCAATATGCCGAACAACATCCGGAAATTAAAGTCTGTAAACTTAACGTAGATGACGCTCCGGGAATCGCACAGAAATACAATGTAATGAGTATTCCAACTATTATTTTCTTCAATAAAGGACAGGCTGTAGAAACTGCCGTTGGAAGTATGTCGCTTAGCGCGTTTGAAGAGCGTGCAGTTTCGGCATTCGCGTAAGATTATATTTTTACAATAATTTGATTGCAGGATTTGTGATGAAAGCGTTGCTTTTATTATTCACAGCATTCGCTTGTTTTTTTCCGGTAATGGCTGATAATATACGTCATACCGGAAAAAATATTATTAGCACTAAAAAAATCGCTATGATTATTGCTTCGGATAATTTTCGCGATGAAGAATTGCTCACACCGTTAAACGCATTCAGAAAAGCCGGTTTTAAAGTTACCGTTTTCTCAAAAACGACTAAACAGGCTAAAGGAATGCTTGGTTATAAATTCACTCCTGATAAAAAACTTTCTGAACTTGATGTTAAAAATTTCGATGGGATTGTTTTTATAGGTGGAAGCGGCGCAAAAATTTACTGGAGTGATAGCTTTTGCCATCAGATCTGCAAAAACGCTGTCACACAAAATAAAATTCTCGCCGCAATTTGTATTGCTCCCGTTACTCTCGCACGCTCAGGAGTTCTTAAGGACAAAAAAGCAACTGTCTGGCCCGGAGTAAAAAAAGAATTAATCCTTCACGGCGCCAAATACACAGGTAAACCGGTTACCATTGATGGAAACATTATTACTGCAAACGGCCCTAAATCATCTAAAGAATTTGCTGCCATTATCATTTCAAAACTTAAATCTTCAAAGTGAAATATTTAACAGGCATTTTAACCATTCCGATTTCAACTCTCGTTGTCTCATATTTTCTCTGCAGAGCAATTATTTATTTTTCCCATAAAAAAGGACTTCTTGACCTTCCTAACGAATTTCGTCAACACGACACACCGACCCCCTATTTCGGTGGTATAGCAATTTTTACTGCAATAAGCATTAATTATATTATACTAACTTTTATTACTGGATATTTATTTTATTTAGTCTGGGTATTCGTATTCGGAATGTTTTTCTTTATTGGACTAATTGATGATATTTTCAAATTATCTTCAATACCGAAATTAATATTAATTATCATTGCTTCAATTATCACTCCTGCCTTTTTTGATACATCACTGATAAGCTATTTGATTATTTCCCTGTGCCTGGTTTTCTTTACAAACTCATTTAATTTACTCGATAATATTGACGGACTTTGTGCATCAACAGCACTCGCCATTCTTCTCGCATTGATTATACAATGTCATCAATTATCTATTTTAACTTTAACATTTATTGTTCCGTTTTTTGCTATTGCCGGTTTTTTGATTTTAAATCTACCTAAAGCAAAAATCTTTATGGGTGATACGGGCAGCTTACTCATAGGTGCTATTTGTGTAATGTTTGTCGTTATTAGTTTACACTCAAGAAATTTGTTGTGCTTTAAAACTTTTAATTATCTCCCGCTGTTCTGGCTGCCTATTTACGATACGTCATCAGTAATAATTGTCAGAATTAACGCGGGGAAATCAATACTTATAGGCGGGAAAGACCATTTTTCTCATAGATTAATGAAACGCGGGATGAGTAACAGTGCAGTTGTTGTGCTTCTTTTTATTATAACTCTATCCGCCGGAATCATTTCACATTATCTATCACCATTATTCTCTATCGCGCTTTTCATATTTATTGTTGCCTCTGCAGCATCATTTGAACTATTGACAAGCGAAAAATGAAATGATATAATTTCATATTATTAATTATATATTGACTAAACTAAACTAAGATGAAAATTTTAAGTATGAATGAAAAAAATATTATGAAGAACATTATTCTACTGGTTACCTGTATTGCTTTCTTATCTGGCTGCGCTACAAATAATATACCGTCCGGCAAAGTAACACAGCAGGACTTGAATATGTTTAGAAAAACATTTGAAGGAACTTTGCTTAGCAAAGAGTTTGAACCTTACTCAAGAGAAGAAAGTGTGATGGGTATTGCTTTCTGGAAAAAAACTGTCACAGCAAATTATCTCCAACTTACAGTTATGGATAAAAACGGAAAAGTTCGTAAATTTTACGATTATTCCGATGAAAAAAATAGAAAAGCCATTCTGGAAGAGTATAACAACAAACTCGCTAACGGCGATACAATTGTAGTTGATGTTGGATTTATCGACGAAGGTCTTTCTGAAGAATTATTTGATATAGTAACAAAAAAAATGTATTGATTATTATTTTATGATTTGACGATTTTATGATTTGGTGATTTTCAATAATCTCAATCGTTTCAATCGTTTCAATCATTTCAATCGCAAAATCATTCAATATTAAATGATTCCCCTAACTCTTATATCAGGTTTTCTCGGCGCCGGGAAAACTTCTTTTTTATCTCACATAATCAAAACCCGAGACGAAAATGCCGGTAAACTAGCCGTTATTATTAATGAATTCGCTTCACTTGGTTTAGATGGCGTGCAACTACCGGATGGCAATTACGATAAGTGGGAACTCAATAAAGGAAGCATTTTCTGCATCTGTCTGCGCACCGATTTTATTGCATTGCTTAAAAAAATCGTGGATGAAATAAATCCGGACGAAATTTGGGTTGAAGCTACAGGCATTGCAGATGTCAGTGAAATATTTAAAATGATCAGTGTGCCGTTTCTTCGCGATAAGCTTTATATCCGGTCTAATGTTTGTTTAGTTGATCCGAACACAATATTTAAAGTTCTTAAAACTCTGCGTGCCGCATCGGAACAGATAAAACTTGCTGATGCGATTATTCTCAATAAAACTGACACAGTTTCGGAAGAAATTCTTTCAAAAGCCGAAGCTGAAATTAAAACATTAAACACTATTGCTCCTGTTTTCAGAGCGGTAAACGCAAAAATTGATCAAACAATAATCCCCTCCTTTAATATTCCGAGATTGGATATCGCAAATTCGCATGGGCATAAACCTCAACCTGTTTCTTCCGTTTCAATCACAGAGGATTGGACAATTTCTGCAGAAAAATTCAAGAATATATTAGAAAATTATGGTGATAAAATATGGCGTGTGAAAGGAAGATTGAAAACACCGGACGGTGATGTCTGGGTGGAAGGAATTTCCGGTAAGCTTCAATTTTCAACCTGCCCTGAAAATATTTCCCTTCCCGCCCCAACTTCAATAGCGATTATTGGAAAAGGAATTAATAAAGAGGAGATATTGAAAAGGTGTGAAGGTGTGAAGGTGTGAAGGTGTGAAACTTGAAATTTGAAACTTGGCGTTTAATGTTAAGAGTACGTGCTTTGGACCCAAAAATAAAAATTTGTATGTCCGGTATGTCCGTGCCTGACACTGACATTAATTTTTTTGTTAAGCACCCCGCTTCGGGTCGAAGCGGGGTACTTATAGACAAATTTCCTCAGCCGTGCCTGCAAATCAATTTACGCCGGTATGGCAATCGACAATTTCTGTCGTTTGCTAACGACAATTTCCCGCGAGAAAGTTATTTCGACTCCCCTGCTGGATTCCAACGTATTACAATCAACTTTTTTCTTGCCGAGTTTGACAGTTACCTTTTCTGAAAACGGAATATCAAGTTGTAATTTTTTTAATTTAATTTTCCCATAACGAACATCTATTTCTATTGCGCTTGTTTTCTTGCCAAGTTTTTGTGAGTAAAGTCCCCATCCTGAATCAACTGAAAAGAAAATTTTGCAACTTTCTTC
>JAOZNZ010000095.1 GCA_029933535.1 bacterium
AAATCAGCTTCGTTTTTTGTCAACGGGGAATCGGACCTTTGGTCTAAATTATTGTAAGTCAGATATAAAAAGAAATCATTTTTCGAGTTTTGGCTGATCCATTGAAGCGCGGATTTATTAATTGTTTCGGCATCTACTTCAACAGGTTCAATTTCAGAATGTGTGTCGTATACTTCCTGCCAGCCTGTATAAAACCATCGGGCATTTTGTCTGCCGAAAGGCGAGATGGCGGCAGTTTGTATTCCGTTAGCCGCGAGATATTCAGCAAGCATAGGCCGCTGAGCGTTTAATCCATATAAACTGATCGGAGTATGCCCGCTGATAACATCTGATAAAAATCCATCAGTTACAATACCTGTTTCTATTCCTAACCTTCCGGAAAAAATTGACGCGCGTGCGCCGGCATTAGTTACATCAGAAGAAAAAGCAGCGTTACAGATCAAACCTTCTGCAGCTAATTTATCAATTGTAGGGGATGTTGGTCTTTTATAACCGTAACAGCCGAGGTGATCCGCTCTTAAACTACCGATATCAATAAAAAGAAATTTCATAATAATAGTATAATCAAATATTAAAAATGTAACAAGTGGTATTTTTTTTACCACGAAAAGCACTAAAGACAAAAAAATACAATTTCTTTTACCACGAATGAACACAAATAAACACTAATGAATACAAATTTCATTTATTAATATAGTATTATATTTCGTTTTTGTTATCCTGTAAATCATGTCTATTCTGTCTGATGTTTCTAACAACCCTCTTCTTAAATGGGGATTAGAGGGATTTATTACAATATTTTTCTTTTTTAACAACGAAATAAAGCTGTACTCACGTTCATGATGAATGTCAAAATAATTGCCCACTAATCACACAGAAGAATTATTAGATGATGAATTGTTAATTAGAAAGTTATTTTCTTATGTCCCTTATGTGTTTAATATTTAATTTCTGTTCTTGATTTCATTGTGCCTGATTGTTATAATAAGCAATAATAATGGAATAATTGAATAATGGAGTAATGGAGTAAATTCATTTTTTTAAAAATGAATTTTGTATTAATATGAAATTCAAATCTCTGATTTGAATTTACTCCCATTACTGACACCTGACACCCCGCCTGCGGCTGGGTAGGCCTGACACCAATTAACTAATAACTAATAACAATTAACGATTAACTAATAACAAAAATGCTAATAGTTATTTTATCATATTTTTTAGGAGCAATTCCGGCAGGTTATCTTATAAACAGATACTTTCCGGTAATTAATTTTATTACTTCGGAAAAATCATTTCTGCCGGATTCGGTTCGCCATGCTGTAAAACTTCATGGCGGCAAAGTTCTTTCGATTGCGGCGGATGTGTTAAAAGGTTGGATTACGGTCTGGATAGTTTCTAAATTAGGAATGAAAATGTCTGGAGGACAGTTCGGGTTTTTGGTCTTTCCGTTTGTTTCTCCGGGATTAATTCACGTTGGAGCGTTAATCTTTGTTGTTCTGGGTCATGTGTTTTCAGTTTATATTTGCGGATGGGGCGGTAAAGGAGTTGCAACAGCATTTGGCGGATTTTTACTTTTAGTGCCCAAGGTTGCCATATGTGCAATGGTGATTTTCATAATAGCAACATATCTAAAAAAATCAATTCCGTTTGCTTCAATTGTTGCGAGTTGGGCGTTACCGTTGTTGATATGGTATTTTTACAGAATGAATATTCCATACCAGATTGCCGCAGTTTTTCTGGCAGCATTATCTCTTATAACTCATTATAAATACTTGAGACCGGAAGCTTTTAAACCTGCTTCCGGCGATTAAATTGAAGAAATGACAGCTTATGACACAAAAAATATTTTTGTAATTAACCGGCAAAGACTTTTAAAATTAAACTCTGATAAAATAAAATTACTTGCGCGATACGTTCTTGAAAACGAAAAGATCAGTAATGATGTTGGAATAAACTTAATGTTTGTCAGAAATAACATAATCAGAAAATATAATAAAAGCTTTTTGAATAAAGATAACCCGACTGATGTAATTAGTTTTGAAGGCAATATAAATGACGGGTCGGCCGGCGATATTATAATAAGCGTTGAAAAAGCGGCTGAATATGCCGCACAAAACAATATCAATGTAAATGAAGAAATTGCGCGTTACGTTATTCACGGCATCCTTCATTGTCTTGGTTATGAAGATATAATTGACAAGGAAAGACGTGCAATGTTTAAACGCCAGGAAGAATTACTAAGAAAATGGATAATCCGTGGTCCGAATTAAATATTCAATAATCAACAAGGAATGAGCAATCAAAAAGTAAATACAAAAAAAATCCAACACGCGCGGCGTGCTGTTCTTAACTTTGACATTGAAAATTTCTTGTTGAATATTGAGTGTTTAGTTTTTTTATCCAATAATCCATTAATCCAATAATCCAATAATCCGGTACTTCAGTGCTCCGGTACTCCATTTTTTATGAATGCTGAATTTTTAATCTTTTTAATAAAAATTATGATATGGTTAGTTTTCATTTCCCTTTCCGCTTTTTTTGAAATGGCAGATTCGGCTTTGAGCGGACTCAAAGCTCGTGAAATTTTTGAGTCGGATCAGGGAAATCATAAAACTGTAAATTTGTGGCTTAAACGCGGCGCTGATATTCGTTTGGCTTTAGCTGTATGGAAAAGTATATTTCTTGCCTGTGCTATTGTCTTAACAGTATTTTTATGCTCTGATGCAAGCTATACTTTAACTCTTACATTAAGAACTGTAATTTTGTTTTTTACTGCTGCTCTTACGGCTTTAATTGGCAATTTTCTTCCGCGATTGCTTTCTGTAGATGTATCTGATAAATCAATTTTCAGAGTTGTTAAAATTGCTAACTTTTGGACAGTCGGTACACATTATTTCAATCTTTCTATTGCAAAAGTTGCGAATGTAATAGCGCTTATGATGGGTGTGAAAAACGGATTGACTATTTTTGAAAATGAAACAGATGATTCAGCACTTTCAGAAATGGCAGAGAAAGACGATCCGCTTGAGGAAGAAGAACACGAAATGATAAAATCTATTTTTGAATTTGGAGATACAGTCGTTCGTGAAGTTATGGTGCCAAGAACAGAAATGGAAGCCGTTTCTGCTGCATGCAGGCTTACGGATGCAATAGAAGCCGCTCTAGAGGCAGGTCACTCAAGATTACCTGTTTATGAAAAAAATGTTGATAGCATAATTGGGGTCTTTTATCTTAGAGATGCTTTGAAATATTGGAAAATTCGCGATGAGGACAAATTACCTGAATTAAGCAAAATAATACGGAAACCGTTTTTTGTACCCGAAACTAAAAAAGTAAACGAATTGCTGAAAGAATTTAAAGCTGCTAAAATTCAGCTCGCGATTATTATTGATGAATATGGAGGCACGGCAGGATTAGCAACACTTGAAGATCTTGTTGAGGAAATTGTCGGCGAAATTCACGATGAATTTGATGCTGATGAAGAAGAACAATACGAACAGATTGATGAGAACACATTTATAATTGATGCAGGAGTGCTTGTTGATGATGTCAATGACGATTTGGGAATTCATCTTCCTGAAGAAGAAGATTTTGATACAATAGGCGGTTATGTAATGTATGAACTCGGCCATATGCCGAAAGAAGGTGAAACAATTTCCAACAAGGAATTTGTTATAAAAATTGTGAAAGTAACGGATCGGCGCGTTGAAAAAATCGAGCTGACTCGTTTAATAAGAATTGAGAAATAAATGAAACGTTTGAGAAGATATTTTATTGCTGGTATTGTTGTCGCATTGCCTGTTGTAGCAACATTATGGTTGATTACTTTTTTGTTTTCGAAATTACCTCTTCCACCTGAGGAAGTAATCAGCAGAATACTTAGTGGAAGTATGCCTATATGGGTAGCGACACTTGTTTACAGAACATTTGTTATTATCAGTTTTTTTGTTATTATCACTTTACTTGGTGCTTTTACCACCAGAACTCTCGGAGCAAGAATAACAGTTTTTTTTCAAAAACTTCTCGAGAGAATCCCTCTTTTTAATAGAATTTATAAAGTACTTCATCAAATCACTTCAGCTCTGTTTGGACCGGGAAAAAATGTGTTTAATAAGGTCGCTATAATTGAATATCCCAGAAAAGGAATTTACACATTAGTTTTTATTACAAATGAAGCAGAAGAACGTTTCGCAAATTATGTAAATACATTTTTTACTGACTCTGAAGATGAAAAAAAAGAAAAATTCTTGAATGTCTTCTTGCCTACAACTCCAAATCCTACTTCAGGTTTCTTTCTCGTTTTGCCGGCTGACGATGTTAAAATTCTCGATATTTCAGTTGAAGAAGCGTTGAAACTTATAATTTCCGGAGGCGCTGTTCGCCTTGATGAATCAACTTGGGAGATGAACAATGGACAAATCAAGAATTGAGTCTCTTGCCAGACAACACGATTACAGCCAAATTGCCGAAGAACTTACTTCGCTTCATCCGGCTGATATTGCCGAATTCCTTGAGCATCTCGATTCTAAAGATCAAGCCGCAATACTTAGAGAACTTGACGCGAGTGCCGGTGGAGATGCTTTAAGCGAACTTGACAGCGAAGATAGAGAGGAACTTCTTGAAGAAATCGACCCGGCTCAACTTACCAGACTTGTTAAAACTCTTCCCGCTGACGATGCCACAGATATTCTTTCCGAAGCGCCTGATGATAAAAAAGATAAAGTGCTTCACAACCTCTCTCCGGAAGATTCCGCTGAAATTAAAGAACTCCTTAAATATGAAGATGATTCCGCAAGCGGAATTATGGACCCGGAACTACTCGCTGTCCAGGAAATATGGTCGGTCGGACAAACATTAGATGCATTAAAAGTTCTGGATACAGATGAACCTATTTACTATGTCTATGTTGTTGATTACCTCAACAGACTTGTTGGCTTTGTAAGTTTGCAAAACCTTATAAAAGAAGATGACTCCAGACCCGTCGGCTCAATTATGGATAGACACGTTATTAGCGTGCAGCCCGATACTGATCAGGAAGAAGTTGCTCAACTCGTTCAAAAATATGACTTGATGGCAATTCCCGTTGTTGACAAAGATGGAAAATTGAAAGGCAGGATTACCGTTGACGATATTATCGATGTTATAGAACAGGAAACCACAGAAGATTTCTTTCGTCTCGCGGGTGTGCTGCGGTGGGGGGAAGATACCCGATCAATGTTCCGTACAGCTATGCAGCGCTTACCATGGCTGATTGTAGCTTTGATAGGCAGCCTTGTCGGTGCTGCATTTCAAAAATTTTACAGCGTAAAACTCGGTGCGGATTACTTTACCGTTTTCGTTCCTTTTGTTGTCGTAATTGCTGCCATGGGTGGAAATATCGGAATTCAATCCTGCACAACTGTTGTTCGCGGACTCGCAACGGGTGATATTGATGATAATATTCTTGGAGTGGTTGTAAAACAAGTGTGGATCGCAACTATAGTGGGAATTGTTTGCGCTGTAATAGCGGCAATGGCAGCTTTATTTATCAGCAAAACAAATCCGATACTTGTGAGCTGTGTTGTTGGACTGTCATTGTTTTGCGCAACTTTAATTGCCGCTTCAGCCGGCGCTCTAGCACCGGCAATTTGTAAAAAAATAGGAATTGACCCCACCGCTGCATCCGGGCCTTTTGTAACAGTTTCTATTGATGTAATAGGAATTGCAATTTACTTCACAATCGCTATTATATCGCTGAATTTTATCGGATGAACTTTATTCGTTCTGTTCTTTGCTTAGCGTGGCGAGTATATTTCTGTCATCAAGTGAATGCGCGCCCGGAGTAAATAAGCCAACACATGGAACTATATAAATGAAAGTTCCGACAATATCAAGAATTCCTGTTGTGTTCAAGTGAGTCCCTATTACTCTATTATATGGCTGATAACCTCTTTTATAGCATTGAATTGAAACTGATTCGTCTCTCCTGACAGAAACTTTTGCAGGAATGTTGTAAAGATCGCCGTTAACTGTTACTTGAGCACCTTCGGGATAACAAGCAATATTGATAGTTTGCTGTGATGAACGAAAAGCAGAGCATCCGCTTGTTACTATTAGAATACTTATACAAAGAACGACACAGATTACAGATTGAAGTTTTTGATATAAATTCATTTTCATCTCCTTTAAAATTAGTTAATAATAAGATTATAATAAAATATAATAAAAATATCAAATACTACACCATTCAAAAAAAACCTATTGACTAAAAAAATCCGTTTTAGTACAATATTATTTGTATTACTATATATTTTTATAAACAATAATAAAAAAAATGGAGTTGGATTTTGAATAATATTGAACAAAAAATGGACGAAAAAAGTTTCGCGAAGCTTAAATCTTTGAATAATGACGCTGTAATTGATTTCGTAACAAAATATATTGAACTTTGTGACCCTGATACAGTTTACGTTTGCGATGATTCTGAAGAAGACAGAACTTATATTAAAAACCGTTCTGTTGAATTAGGTGAAGAAATTAAACTTGCTACAGAAGGCCACACAATTCATTTTGACGGCCCTAAAGATCAGGCACGCGATAAGGCAAACACAAAATATCTCGTGAGAGAAGGCGTTGATCTTGGTGAAAAATTGAATACTAAAGATTAT
Organism: bacterium; assembly: GCA_029933535.1. Lineage (GTDB taxonomy): Bacteria > Auribacterota > UBA3054 > UBA3054 > B51-G9 > B51-G9. The sequence goes on from JAOZNZ010000095.1 coordinate 6,648, forward strand.
CAGACAGGTTACGATGAAGTTCATGGATTTTTTAAAGACAGCATGAAAGGCAAACAAATGTATGTACGCTTTTTCTGTCTCGGACCGATAAAATCTGATTTTTCTCTCTCGTGTATGCAGATTACTGATTCGGCTTATGTTGCACATAGTGAAGATTTACTATACAGAAGCGGATATGAACAGTTCAAATCTATTGGGAATACCAAAGATTTCTTTAGATTCGTTCATACAGCCGGTCAATTAGAAAATAACGTAAGTAAAAATGTTGAAAATCGAAGAGTCTTTATTGATCTAGATGATAATATTGTTTATTCTACAAATACCCAGTATGCAGGCAATACTGTCGGATTGAAAAAACTCGCGATGAGGCTTGCTATCAATAAATGCAAAGATGAAAACTGGTTGACTGAACATATGTTCGTTATGGGTGTTAACGGACCGGAAGGAAGAAAAACTTATTTCGCAGGCGCTTTCCCAAGCGCGTGTGGTAAAACTTCTACAGCTATGCTTCCGGGAGAAACAATTATCGGTGATGATATCGCTTATATTCGCCCTCGCAATGGACAGGCCCAGGCTGTAAATGTAGAAAATGGAATTTTCGGTATTATTCGTGATGTGAATAAGGAAGACGATCCGATTATCTGGGATGTTTTAAATTCATCCGGTGAAGTTATTTTCTCTAATATCCTGAAAGATGAAAACGATAAAGTTTACTGGCTTGGCATGGGAACTGAAACTGCCGATAAAGGAATTAATTATGCCGGTGAATGGGAAAAAGGTAAAAAAGACGCGAACGGAAATGATGTTTCGCTCGCTCATAAAAATGCTCGCTATACCGTTGAACTCGATCGCCTGAACAACGCTGATGAAAATACTCAGGATCCTGAAGGCGTTTCGATCGGCGGATTCATTTATGGCGGTCGTGATTCCGATACGTCTGTCCCTGTAGCAGAATCATTCAGCTTTGCTCACGGTGTTTTAATGTATGGTGCAACGCTTGAATCGGAAACAACAGCTGCTACTCTCGGCGCGGAAGGAGTTCGCACATTTAATTTAATGTCGATACTTGATTTTCTGGCTTATCCTCTTAATAATTACATACAACACAATCTTGACTTTGGTGCGGGGCTGTCTAATGCGCCACGTGTTTTCGGAGTAAATTACTTTCTGAAAAGCAAAGAAGGAAAATACCTGAACGGAATGCTTGATAAGGGCGTTTGGGTAAAATGGATGGAACTCCGTGTTAATGACGAAGCGGAAGCGATAACTACTCCTGTTGGCAAGATTCCATTGTATGAAGATTTGAAAAAAATATTTAGTCAGGTCTTAGGTAAAGAATACACGGAAGACCAATATGTTGAGCAATTTACAATCCGTGTTCCTGAACTTATTGCTAAAATTGATAGAATACGCAAAGTTTATGCAAGTGAATCCGGTGAAGCAATTAAACAACTTTTTACCGAATTCGATGCTCAGGAAGCCCGTCTTAAAGAATTACAAAGCGAAAAAGGTGACCACATTTCTCCTTTTGATATATAAAGTAACCAAAGCTCTTGACCGGCGTATGCCTGGTTCCAGCTTTGAGTTTTAATGATTCAAATGCTCTGAAAGTATATTATTGTTAAACAAGTCTCTTCGCCCAGGCATACGCCGGGTTAAAAGGTCGAAGAGACTTACTCTTTCTTTTCGAGCAGCCCTAATATGAAAATCGCCGCTGTTCAACTTTCTTCATCAGCAGACGCGGAAGAAAACCTTTCGCGTTCTGTTGGCTTTTTCGAAAAAGCTAAAAAAGAAAAAATTGAACTGCTGCTCTTCCCTGAAAATGTTCTGTATCGCGGCAGTGATGACGGATACAAAAATCAAGCACAATATATTCCGGGGAAATTAACTCAACAACTCGGAAACTTATCGCGGGAGTTTTCCGTTTCCGCTGTATGGGGAGGTGTTGTAGAAAAAACCGGAACGGGTTTATACAATACTTCACTTTTCTTTTCTGAATCAGGCGATTTGATTGGAAAGTACAGAAAAATACACCTATTTGAACTATACGATAACGAACAAGTCTTATTTCGTGAAAGTGATTTGTTTAATCATGGCAACGAAATAATAAACCTGCCTTATAAATCATTCAATTTCGGAATGTCAATCTGCTATGATCTAAGATTCCCGGAACTTTATCGCTCTTTAACGGCAAACAATGCTAATGTATTATTTGTTCCATCAGATTTTACTGAGCAAACCGGAAAAGCACATTGGCTGCCTCTATTGCGTGCACGCGCCATCGAAAATCTATCTTATGTCATCGCGGCAAATCAATGCGGATTAAATAAAAAAACCAACGCAAAAAGTTACGGTCATTCATGCATAATAAATCCGTGGGGAGAAATAATCGCATCGCTTGATGGAGAAGAAACAGGACTTTGTATCGCGGAAATTTCTCTCGATAAAATCTCGATCTCAAGGCAGCGAATCCGTTCGCTGGAACATTGCAGAATTGCAGAATTGAGGAATTGAGGAATTGAGGAATTGATGGAATGGTGGAATGGTGGAGTAATGGATTACCACCCCGCCCTTCGGGCACCCCTCCTCAACAAGGAGGGGAGTTTAATGGAATGTCGAAGAGCAACCGAGGGGCGTTAATAGTTAATTGTTAAAAGTTAAAAGTTGAACACTGAACACTGAACACCGAATACCGAATACCGAATACCGAACACCGAACACCGAACACCGAACACCGAACAC
>JAOZNZ010000648.1 GCA_029933535.1 bacterium
TTTGTCCTAAAACGTCAACAACATTAGAGATGCCATCCCGCATGAAAAGTTTTTCATGTTCAAAGGGATATTTCTCGAAATCAAAGAATTCTTTAATTGATAGCATTATGAAGTTTTAAGGTTTTAAGGTTTGAATTTCTAAAATCGTGGTCCGGTATTCGGTATTCGGTATGAACTTTCAACTTTCAACTTTCAACTTTCAACTTTCAAGTATCAATTACAACCGGTAATCTCTAATATATTCAGCAACTACTTCCCCGGCAAGACGCACATCACCTTTAGGGCATCCCCAGATATCACAGAAGCAAACTGCATTTCTATTGGTCGTATCTTTATCGAGCGAAAGCATAACATATTCACCGTTCCATTGACAGTCGCAAGGTCCGATAACAGGCATTTTGACATCACACACCGGACACCTCACTTCAAGTTTATCTCCGAGGCCAAAATCATCACCACCTGTGCGATGACGTTTATTCAGGAAAGGAGAAATATAAACGATTTCTTCTTTATTTTCGCCTTTGAGGAAAAGTTTTATTCCCGGCATACCGTCAAATTTAGCATTATCGGGCATAATCATTTCATGACCGTTTGGGCAGTAAACTTGTTTAACGTGTAAATTATCTTTACACTCCAAGCCGCGTTTTTCAAGTTCATTTACAATTGCGTTTTTATCCGGAATTTTTAATTTCCCTTCTTCATCGAAATGATCCATTTTACTCTCCAGAGTTATTTTAAAGTTATCTAGGTGTTATCTATTATACCAAACAACGATTTTATGTTCAATCGGGCCGTGCCGGTTCTTGATAACTTACAGGCACTCGGAGGAAATTGATTTCGATAGTCTTCGCTATCGAAAACAATTTATTTTCCTGCTTTATGCAAATTGGATAGTTGCCAAGCATAATTATCATTGAGATTTAGTATGCTTAATGTGGTAAATAAATTTGATTCCGATTGATCGGGATCAAATTTACTCAGATGTGCCTGCAAGTCATCTACAACGGCACATCAAGTTGATAACTACAGCAAAATAAGATATAATTAAAGCATTATAATAAAAACTAAAATCAACCTCCAAAATATTATGATCGGAATTATTACTTTCTTAACCATTATTACTTTAACACTGCTTACAACACGCATCGCAGCGGTCGCACTTTCTTTAACAGGCATGTCCGACATTGCAGCCAAGTTCCAGGCTCGTTCCGCTCTAAGCGGAGCCGGTTTTACGACATCGGAATCTGAAGAAATTATGAAAGATCCGCGCCGTAGAAAAATTGTATCGAAACTAATGTTGGTAGGCCATGTAGGTTTTGTAGCAATAATGGCTACCGGAGTTTTATCATTCATGCATATAAAAAGTGATAAAGGATGGACATCAATAATCGTTTTTCTTTCCGGTCTTGGATTCCTTTTGTTTTTAACTTTATCAAAATCAATGGATAAATACCTGCGTAAAATCATTCAAAAATTCTTCAGAGAACACACTGATTTTGCTGTAAATGATTATGAAAATCTGCTCTGTTTAAATGGTAAATTCATTCTCGCTGAAATACCTGTCGAAAAAAACGACTGGCTCGAAAATAAAACTTTAGAAGATGCTAAACTTGATGAAGAAGGTGTTTTAGTCTTGGGAATAAGAAAATCTTCAGGGGAATATATAGGCATTCCTCAAGGCGATACTGTTTTCCAACTCGATGATATAATCACTTTATACGGACATTCAGAACAAATCGATGAAATCAATAAGAGATTGGCTGGCCACAAAGGCGAAATAAGTCATATTGAAGGAATTAAAACCAACGAAGAAATGGTGGCTGACAATCCTGAATAGTTTTATTTAAAGATTGAAACGATTGAAATGATTGAAATGAATTAAGGGTAATGGGGTCGTACCTGGGGTGTTAGGAATAGGTTGTTTTTAGCAATAAATATTCACTCAACTTATTATATTTTCATTTCAGAATTATTATAGACTCCCGTGACAACCGATTGTATATGACTTATCTGACAGTATTATTGTTGTTTAAGAATACAATAGATCTATCACTAATAATTTTGGTAATTGAATTCAGAATTGGTCAAATGATACAAAAAAATATTTTCTAAAATATTGACACAGAGGAAATATAAATGACATCATTAATAAAACAAACGCAGCAACGAAGTAACGCTGTACTCATGTTCACCATGGACAGCAGTACCATTTAATACAAATAAATAACATATCAGCATGACCACGTTTAGATTTAAAATCTTAATGGTTCTGCTGTAAATGGTTCTGTTTATATATTTTTTCTTTTCTTATATTTTAATTTATGAATACAATAATAACCTCAAACATCTTTGTTTATCGGTGATTAAACAATAAAGACAAAAAACTGTGTGAAAA
>JAOZNZ010000649.1 GCA_029933535.1 bacterium
CTGGATGCTGGATGCTGGATGCTGGATGCTGGATGTTGGGTCTCCCCTCCTTACCAATGTGGTACATCCCGAGTATTCACCTCGGGAAGGGGTGCCCGAAGGGCGGGGTGGTTCGTACTATTAACTATTAATATTTCACACACCGTGAATTTTACGGGCATTTATGGTATTATATTAGTGTCTTAGTGCCTTAGTGGCTAAATTGATTTAAGTTAATTTATATTAATAAATAGAAAATGAAAAACTTTCAAAAAAAAATACTGACTAGAACTCAACTAGTCGATGCTTGTAATTCTGAACGGCTTAAAGGAAAAATAATCGTGACTTGTAACGGAAGCTTCGATCTTTTTCATTATGGTCACCTCGTTTTCCTTGACTATGCACGCAAGCAGGGCGACGTGCTTATTGTCGCCATCAATTCAGACAGCTCAATTAAAAAATATAAGAGTGAAAATCGGCCAATGGTACCGGAAGAACAACGTGCACAAATGATAGCCGCACTTGAAATTGTTGATTATGTTCACATATTTAATGAAACCGTTCCTATGCCTTTTATAGAAGCTGTCAAACCTGATTTTCACGCTAACGGCGCGGAATATGGTGAAGATTGTATTGAAGCGGAAGCTGTTAAAAAAGTTGGAGGTAAAATTTATCTCGTGCCAAGAGTAGCAGGCCTGTCAACTACAGAACTGATCCGGAAAATCAAAAGTTCATAATCAACAATACGATTGATACGATTGAAAATCACCAGATCGTTAAATCATTCAATCATTAAATAAATAAGGCACGGCTACTGGTAAATGTATTAAAAATTGGATTGTTCCTGAACGTTTGGGAACAAAAGGTGGTTTCCATTCAGTTCTGCTTTTTATTACCATTCTGACACTACCGGCACGTTTATCAGGTGTTGTTTTCGGCAAAATATTCCACATTTTTAAATATGAACTGTCCAGATAAAATGTCATCCAGTCATTTTTAGTTACTATCGAAAATTCTTCGATGTCTTTATTTTTGTCCACTAAATCACGTGCGTCATCAAGAACAATCAATTCAGTTCTTTGGTTTTTGAATTTCAGTGCGGCTAGATCATTTCTCGCGAGACGGCGCGGAATAATCATACTAATCTGCGGTGCTATTGCCGTATCAGGCAATTGTTTTAACAAAAAATAATTAAAAACAACCATGCAGTCTCCACGACCATTTTGTTTAATTGATAATTTCACATTTGCAATTGCGTTGCTTCCGTTATAACCACTAAATCCCTTAACTGCCTTACCGACAAGTTCCATTCCATTTTTTGAATTAGCTTTATTCCAATCAATCTGAAAAGCACCAAATCCGCAATTTAAATATTTAACAAGGCATTCTTTTTGAAGGTAAAAAGACAAGAAATTTTTCCCACCACCTTTTCCCCGGTGTATTTCAATTTTCTGCGTTTTTAAGGGATAACTTGTCATCTCGCCTACACCGATATCACGAAATAACGCGCCACTTTTGCATTGAACTTTGTTTTTATAAAGTCTTGATTTCGCATTGTTGAATATAATAACATCACAAATCAACAAAGGTAAGTCTTTTGTTGTATTTCTTATTGGAATAGATTTATACACAGTCTTTTTCGGTCCCAGTTCAAAACCAAAACCATTTGCTAATAATTCTACTCCGTCTGCTTTATCAAATTTTATGACACCTGAAACATTGCTGGTGGTATTATTTCGAACACCAAATTCAAGTTTACCTTCCCTAACGACGGTTCTTGCAGCAAGTGTTACGGGTTGATTACTTGCGAAAGCATTAGCAGACAATATAAGTATAAATAATATTTTTTTCATAATTTAGAACGATTTCAAAATTTTATAACGAAAATGATTTATATATTTCAATTTAAATACTTTAACTACATGTTTCGTGTTCATCTTAATTGTTCTATCACTAATTGTTTTGTCACATATGTTTTAACGTATTTTTGGCAAAAAATCTCCGCTAAGAAAAGAACCACCCCGGCACTTCGTGCCACCCCTCCTTTGTAAGGAGGGGAACTTTTCTTGCTGAACCAAATGTCCGATAAGGACAAGGGTTATTAGCCCCGATTTTCAAATCGGGGACCTGAAAGCCAAACAAAAACGCCCGAAAAGGGCGGAACAAACAACGCTTTTTTGGATTGTAAACATCAGTTTATGTCGTTTATCGAATAAAATGTATCGTCCTTTTCGGTCAAGCACTAATTACTTACGCCGCTTTGCGGCTAAACCTTTTCGAGCAGGCACTAATATATTAACACTCGACCAAGCGATGCCAGTAATTTAACTCTAAATGGATTGTTTTTGATGGCTTTTAAATAAAATTCGCGTGCATTTTTTTTATCACCTTCTAATTCATATTCTTTTCCAAGAT
>JAOZNZ010000096.1 GCA_029933535.1 bacterium
GTCACGGATTCATCGGTAAAAATATCGGCCTGGGAATTAAACCAACTAATGGCCGCAGGCGGATCGATCAAACCCCAAAACTTCGCCATGATGTTGTGCCATTCGTCAAAACTGCCTCCAAGCTCCGTCCATGTCCGGTTGGCATAACTTTGATTCAAACCGCGATACAGCGTTGCCGGCGTAATCGGCAGCATTTGAATTCCGTACATCCATTCCTGCTCCGCGTTTCCCCAATGAGTGTTCCATTCATAAGCATTTTCCCGCAGAAGATTAGCATGTGTGTGATTGTAATCGGGATGCAGGTTTTCATCATCAACGTCCAGCCAGTATTCATTAACCGCCGAATATTCCGTCCAGAAAAGATAAAGCCCCAAGTCACGGTAAGTTTTATTTCCTGTCAATTGCCCCCATTGAAATATAGCCTGCCAGGTATTCATACATTCCGAAGTGGATTCCAGATCATTGCCTTGATAATTGTCATCCCAGTACCAACCGCTGGCATAACTCCTTCCGGTGTATGGATTGAAATATCGCAGGTAGGGATATTTTGTGCTATTTCTGTCAGGCTCGGCAATATGTCCGATCATTTCTTCGATTGCCCAGCCATAATCCTGCATAAAGGTAGGATGGTACAATGAGAGGATCGATGCGGCATAAATCCAGTACCCATAATGAAAATTACCGTCATTGAGAGCCTGGGTTCCAAAACCGGCACGCCAGCCGACCAGCCTTCCCCAATCGTCACCAGCCGATGGATAGTCCGGCGGAAAATATGTGAAGAATTTGTAAGGTCCGCCATCGTGCCAGAAAGTTGGCTCCTGTCCCGGTGAATAAGTAAACCAATCTGCCAATTCGTCGTACAGGTTTGTCACAAATTCCTCCCGCAACGCGGTTTCACCTATTTTATCAGCAATGCTGATGGACTGCGCCAACCGGGTCAAAGTTTTCCCGGTCGCGTAGGTATCCACGTTGAAAGTATTTTTGACATATTGTTCGTCGTGCAATCCCTGTACCGCCGTTGCATGGCTATAGCCTACAGACGAAGTAGGTTCATTGAACTGGGTCAAAATTCCGTGGTTGGTGAGAACTGTAGAAAAAACGTTGCCGGTGAAAAGTTTCAACTTTCCGCGCATGGTGTTGTAATATTCTGTTCTTGGCGCACCCGAGGATAAATGTTTGTAATGATGTGGAAACATCGTAGTCAGGACATTTGTAGAAAAGCCGCTGCGTAATGGCTGGGTCGTAAAAGTAAAAGTAGTGTCCACGTTTGCGTTGCTTTCTGTATAGGTAAAGTCTGATTTTGTATCTATTATCTTTGTATACGCATGTTGATATAAAAGACCGGCTTCAGACTGTGACGGTAACGCTGCGATTGTAAGATAGTTCTGCCCGCCGCCAATGTTGACTGTCAGGTAACTCATGTCACGGGACCATGTTGTGTTGGTTTCCGAATATGCGCCCCACCACGTGACACTGCGATTTTGAGGATTATCGAGCCTGATGACAATTGCGTCGCCGGTATAACTGCTGGTTACATCAATCAAAATCTCGCTGCCGCTCAAATCATAGAAATCAACTGAATCGGGATAACCAAAGCCGTAAAGACGAAGATACGGGTTGCCATTTTCAAATTCGTAATAAGCCATCGGCGAACCTGCCGCCAGCGTGGAATTCATTTTATGACCCCCTGCATCAGCGGTTTCTAACTTGATATGCCAGTCTCCGTAACCGTCTAACCGCGTTTCAGTCGTTGACTGTGTCATCTGGTCATTGCGAATCAAAATAGCTGGTACAACACTGGTGCCGACTTTCCAATCACTGAACATTTGCCCAATTCCTTCGTAATCCATGCTTATTCCAAAATCATCGCCTTCGGCAGGATACGCATTAAGAGCATTCCCATATATAATCGGATAAGCTGACATAGTGCAGATACTATCATCGACTAACAGATGTGTCCACCAATCACTGGACGGCACCGGCCCTGTGATGTTAGCGGTTTTATATTCGGGTGATCTGAATACAAAGCCCGGGGCACCACCGTCTTGCGAGCCGGTTGTGCCGGGCGGCGCAAAGCCACTGGTAGAGACAACTTGTCCAGTAGAAACATTTACCTCAACATCATCAAAATAGACAATTCCGCCAGTCATAGTTGCCAGCAAAACAGACTTACAGTTGGCCAAACCACCAGGAAAAGGTGTATTAGTGATAGCAAAGTAAACCCAGGTATCGTAAGGGCCTGTTGTATCATTAATATAGTACTTCTCACCGCCAATGCCAGATGTCGAAGGATCAGGCGATTCCAACTTTACAATCACACTATTGTCAGCGAACCAATCAGGATGCCGTGCAACGGCAGGATTAGCGCTTGGGCACATTACATAACCTGAGTATACAACAGTTGCCCCCTGTAATTCTTGTGAGTAGTACTGTTTTGCATTCGCCCATTCTTCAATACCACCTGTAATAGACATTGACCAAGAACCGGTTCGAGCAGCAGAATTAGTCCGCAGAACAGCACCGCTTGATTCTAACCAATCCAGCGCATCAGCCTGTCCGCCGGAGCCCTGAATTTCGAAACTTCCATTGCTGCAAACGTTTATCCCAAATGCCTGACTTATGGATAGAGACATAATTACAATCATCATAATCTTTTTCATTTTTTTATTCCTCTATTTTGATTTTCCGGAAAAAGAAAATTAATCCAAAAAAAGCACCAATAACAACCGGTTCGGGAATCACTACTACCTCTAAATCATCAAAATATACTGTTCCGGAAGACATTCGTCCTATTAATTCACAGCTGAACCCTTGCTGTCCCGCAGGCATTATAGGAATTATATTTGTCAGGCAAATCCATTGATCCCGAACTCCACCGGCATCTACATTTAAAATTCCAAACGATTCGGCAAGAGGGTTAATCGTGCCGGCTTCTTCAAGTTTGAAAATTACACTATTATTGCCAAACTGATCATTTACCGCTACAGCAGAACTGTTGCTTGGGGACATTACCCATACCGTAGCAAAAATTTCCTTCCCTACATAATCTTCCTCATTGTAGGCTTGTGTACAATGAGACCAATCCCAATGGCCACCAAGAAGCTCCATCGACCAGGAACCGGAATGAGCCGCTGCATCTGTGCGGGATAATGCGGAGTCCGGCGTTCCGCTCCAGCCGGCTGCCGTTGCCGCTCCTGCTCCACTTCCCTCTATTTCAAATCCACCATTAGTGGATATGATACCAAGCGCAAAAATTCGGCTTGCGAAAAGACAAATAAACAAACACATTCCAATTGATATAATTTTCTTCATGATATTTTTTTATTTTATTTAAGTTAATTAGGACTTGCCCGAAAGGATGCGGAACATCTTAATTCCAAAAGGCAGCCAAAGCAATTCCCCCTTTTTATAAAGTGGAACATCCCGAGTATTCCCTCGGGAGTGGGTTTAGGGGGATTTTATCTTTCAATTAGCATGAACTATTTCATTAGTTTTTTGATGTCTTTGGCAATTTTAAAATGGTAATCAATTTTTTGTTTGTTTATTCCTAAATTTTTAAATCCCCCAACCCCTTTAAAAAAGGGGGACTTTAACGCCGCTTTGTAGCCAAAATCTTTTCGAGCTCCGTCTAATTAAAGGGCGCTCGAAAAGTAGCTTCAGCCATTGCATCCACATTTTTCGAACGCCCAAATGTCAATCCGATATTTCAGCAGGTGAACTGCCGGAATAATATTGAATTGTGATGTTTCTTATGCAAAAATCCTTTTCCGCAATAAGAAAACCAATCCCAGAAAAGCTCCTATTGCAACAGGCTCAGGAATAACAACTACACTAATATCATCAAAATATACTGTTCCTCCAGTCATAACTCCAAGACATACAGCCTTGAAATTGCTCATACCCGCAGGAAAAGAACTATTGGTAATAGCAAATTGAACCCAGGTGTCATAAGGGCCGGTACTTTCATGTATAAGAGTTTTTTCTTCGCCTATAAAAGAAGTAGAAGGATCGGGTTGCTCTAATTTAACAACCACGCTATTGCCGGCAAACCAGTCCCCATGCCACGGAACTGCAGGATCAGAACTCGGACACATAACATAGCCCGAAAAAACAACCGGCTGACCAGCTAATTCTTGAGGAAAATACTGCTTAACATAAGCCCATTCTGTAATTCCGCCTACAATAGACGCTGACCAGCTGCCTGAACGTGCTGCTGAACTTGTACGGGCAGTTGACGAGGTTGATTCCTCTACCCAATCAAGAGCGTCTGCCGGACCGCCAGTGCCTTCGATTTCGAAACCGGCATTGCTGCATATGTTACCAAATGCCTGGCTAACGCATAAAAATACAATTAAAGACATAGTTACGGTGATAATTTTTTTCATAATTTTTTCTCCTTTTTTTGGTTAATTATATTGTACCTTTAAATTGTGCAATCGGTTGCACTTTCAAATATTGTATCATAAAACATTCCGTTTGTCAAGCACTTATTAATTCCATTCCGGCAACTAATTTTAAATGCGAAAACTAAACGAATTCAAATGTAGCTGCCATCGAGCGTAGCAAGATGGTGGACTCCAACGGAACAATAGTATTGGTGTAATTTTTTAGAGTAAATTTTAAATCTAAAATCCAAAATTTTCACTCTCTCCTTCGCCGCAAAAACAACAGCCCAAGTAAACTTAATACCATCCCTGGTTCAGGAATCACCACTTCAAGAGATGCATTATCAAAATATACAGGCGTTTGGCAATATGTCCAATCAGGTACCGCTGCACATTGCAGCAAAATTTCAATGCTGTCACTGTCAGGATATAAATCCGCTATCACTATTCCCTTATGCCATACTCCTTTCTCTGAAGTCGAATTCACAAAATTAGTCGTCGCAAGCGGAGTGACAAAACCTGTTTCCATAATACTCAGCACTGCACCATTCCAACCATTGGAAATAATTGCTTCTCTCCAAATCATTGCCCATACTGTAGCAGTTACTGTCTGATTAGCAAGCATAGCACTTTCATAAGTTTGCTTGACTTCACCCCATTCTCCCCAACCGTTGCATTGAACACTGCCTGTCCCCGAATAAACATACTGCGGATCGGTAATCCACCATGCCGCCTGAACTACCGTCCAATGATCCGGCACAGCTTCGCCTCCCCCTGTTTCGAATCCGGGATTCAAAAGTATATTTTCGGCTTGTGCTGACACAATTCCGAAAATCATAATACTTATTATTAAATAAAGTAAATTTTGTTTTTTCATTTGTTACTCCTTGAATTAATAGGTTTCGTTATTTATTCTGTATCCTTTTGTTGTGCAATCGGTTGCACTTCCGGCAATTGTATCACAAAATAATCCGTTTGTCAAGCGCTTTTTTAAAAACCACTTCCAGCGACTAATTTTAATTGCGAAAACTAAACAAATACAAATGTAGCTGCCATCGAGAGTAGCGAGATGGTGGTTTTCAATGTAACAATAGTATTGGTGTATTTTTTTGAGAATATAGTTTTTGAATAAATACACGCTGAAAAGGGCGTCGGGAATAAATTATAATTCGACGTTAGACGTTTGACCCAGGCATGCGCCGGGCACGCGTTTGGTAATACCAACAATCCATAATTCCAACAATCCAACAATCCAAATCCCCATTCCCGGTTCAGGAATTATAATGCTTACATCATCAAAATATATGTTACCCGTAGTTGGCGAAACCCCGTCTATTAGAAAAACTATATCCAAATCTGTTACTCCTTCGGGTAATGCGGCGGTTGCACTCCCCATTATCCAGGTGTCTACAGGTGAACTTGTAGTTATAAACCATACAGAAGTATAAGCTTCTGTTGTTCCTGCCTTTTGAAGTTTTAACATCCCTCCGTTTCCTCCGGTGAGTCCTGTTGTATATCCCCATACATCAACTGTAACTAATTCACCGCTAAGATCAGGATGACTGAAAGTCTGGAAAGCATTATGCCATCCGGGACCGCTGTTTACCCGCATAGACCAATTCCCGCTGTGACTTCGCTCTGACGTACGATAAGCTTCCCATTGATTCCAATCCGATGCATCCGACGCACCTCCTGAACCTTCAATTTCGAAACCGGGATTCAATATTTCGAACGATGCTATTGATGCTGAACCGCTGTCGCTAACGCTGAACTCACTCAAACCGTAAGAATTACTTGCCTTTACCCAATAATAATAAATCCGGCCGGGAATAACGGACGTATCATCATAATAAGTAAAAAGCCCGGTGTCAGCCGCGATAACGGTTGCACTACTGCTGTTGCTGGTTGTGTCACGGTAAACTTTATAACCTTTGGCATATTTGTTGCCCGTCCAGACAACGCGAACTTTGTCTGTATATGTATTATCACTTGCCATAACATTAGTGGGAGGCGCAGGAACATTGGTTGTATCACTGAAAATCACCAATGATAAAGTGTCCACAAGTAATTGAGCAGCAATGTTAGTTTCATTTTCAAACACAAAACTAATGCTCAGCCAGGTCGCTCCAAAATGGTTCGAAGGATTGTATTCCCATTTCAATTCTGACCAGTCATCGCCTGCGAAAACCGTTTGTACCCCTAAATTATCCCGGGCTGTAATATCACTTTGCAGCACAACTGCGAGAAATACATTTGTTCCGGCAGGCACACGCGCATGCAAGGTTATTGTGTCGTTATCCAACCATTTAGCATCGTAAAGCACTTCAGTTTTAGCTGCAACAGTTATTATATCATTAGTGCTGCCGCCATCATAATCCAGCAAAAGAGAATTTTGTCCCTTATACGCCGTCGAAGATAATGAAATCGTACTGCCGGGATTAACTGACTGCCATTCGTTCAGCCAGCCGTTCCATCCGTAAACAAATCCATTGACATCAGGAGCTGTTATAAAATAACGATTGCCGTTAAATACCTGTTTCAGGTAAGTGTAATAGTTCGTTCGAACTTCAAAAGGATTGCTTATCCGCCAGTCTATCAACCTGCTGGTTCCATTGACCTTTTCATATTTTTCAATATCAAACCATCCAACAGCTTTTATCCAGGGATAACGGTATGGTAAACTTTCCGCTTCAGAAGTTGTCGGTCCCGCATGATAAAGTTGATTTACCCAACCCGCCTTAACAGCCGCATCACTTGCTCCACCCCATTCCGCGATATACGCCGCGCTTGTTTCCGGAATCATGAACGGTTTATTTTTATCAGCGGCAAATCTTTTGTATACATTCCTAAGTGCATTGCCATGCCCTGTAAGCATACTGGTAACCTTCCTGTTATAGGGCACACTATTTTGAGTGGGCGGCCAGCTGTTGTCAACATGATATAGCGAACTGCCTGTCCAGTCAACCACTTCGTCACCAGGATAATAAGGACCGTAAGGATCATCAGTATCAGTTAATATCCCATCATTATTCGTGTCCATTGCATTAAAATCTTCCGCGGTGCCGTGTGGGGCCGAACTAGCTAAATAAGCAGCTAAATTATTGCCATTATGACTAAAGGGATAACCTTCAAAATTCGCAACACCCCATACCATCCCGGCATTCGGACCAACGGCATGAACGGCTTTTGCCAAGCGGGTAAAAGCATTAGTGTATCTTACCGGCTGGCATCCGTATGGATACCATGAGCCATTCATTTCATGTGCAAACCTTACAAGCACAGGCACATCATAGTTGTAAACATAATCACTTAGATGGTCTGCAAAAACAGCAATCTCAGAATCAGTGATAGCATCCGGATTACTCCAGGGCATAGGCGTAACTACAAGCGCTCCGCGGGCGCCGGATATCTGAACAACTTGCTGCGAAAGACTGTTGTAGTCGGGTGGCCAGCCGGTAAATACTACAAAAAATGCGTGGTCAACTTTTGTTGTGGCATTGAATCCAGTCGGTGTATATTCATCATAATCAAGATTTACACCGGTGAGAATACCGCTGTCAGGCTCGAGAAGAGCTCCGGAAGTTATACCTGCAAAAATAATCGTTAAAAAAATTAATTGCTCCATATTAAAATAACATTTGCTAAACTTACCACAAAATTAAAGAACAATGCTTTTGCCATTTTGCCCCCGCGACAAGGTCACTCCCCCTTTCTTAAAGGGGGCAAGGGGGATTTTAATTTTGTCGCGGGAAAAACTAAGCATATATCTGATTATTCGGTACCGAAATGGATTCCTCGCAATTTTCATGTACACCGGCACAAGACCGGTGGGACATCTCCCCTTTCCAAGCAACCCCTAATCATAGTTTTAAAACCCCAATTCCGGCGACTATTCCCGGTATGCCACGAACAAGGCTTGGAAGGCGCAGGCGTATATGTATACGCCAAGTCTTTTATAACGTAGTTCGTGGCGTGCCGGGGATAGCCCTTGCGGCTAAATCAATCTTTTTAATTTTATCGGCTTTGGTGCATAATCAATAAACATTGAAAACGCGATAAGCATTATTAATAATTTATAATCCTTTGATTTAGTCGCCGGAATTGAGTAAAACTGACGCCCGCTCAACAAGCTCGACAGGAAATACTACACGCTTTAATGTGGACTTGTTGTTTATTATTTCCATTAAATGATCTATCGCCTCATCTACCATTATGTTTATAGGTTGCTCAATTGTTGTTAATGGCGGCGTAGTGTGCTGTGCAGCTGAAAAATTGTCAAAACCTATAAGGGAAACATCATCAGGACATCTTAAACCGCATTCTCTGATCGCACGCATCGCTCCGAGAGCAAGCTCATCGTTAGCACAAAAAAGAGCTGTTGGTTTGGATGGCAGCTTCAATAATTTCATTGTGCCTTCATAACCGTATGGCTCTCCATAATCACTGGAAATGAACCACTCCTCATGCAGCTTTAATCCGGCTTCTCTCATTCGAGCCCTATAGCCGGACTCGCGGTCAAGCGCGTTACAACAGTATTTCGGTCCACTCAACATTCCAAGATCAACATGATTGAAATTAATGAAATGGTCAGCTGCAAGACGCCCCCCGGCTACATTATCAGCATCTATTCGTGTAGCTGAAGGAGTCTCATAACCATTAAGTATCGCAACAGGAAGTGATTCATTGTTGTCTGGTCCTTTAAAATGCATTTGGGTTGTTATACCTGTAATAATCAAACCATCTACAGTGAATTTTGCCAATAACTCCGAAAGTTTACAATTGGATTCGTCACTGTGAAGCGTATGAACCTTTAAATCAAAATTTAAATTACCAAGCACCGCTACCGTACGCATAATTACACGGGTGCAATACTCACTCTCTGATGAGTGTTCTACATCAGGAAGAACTAATGCTATCGTGTCAGTCCCGCCGCGACTCAGCGCTC
>JAOZNZ010000097.1 GCA_029933535.1 bacterium
ACTTGGAAAATAAATTGAAATTCGCGATAGCTAATTTCAATTTCCTCCGAGTGCCGAAGATAGAATTATACAATCGTTAAATCATTTAATAATAATGGCACGGCTGTGGACAAAATATTTCAAAAATCAAAAGGACTGAATGATAAAACAACGCACTATTGCCCGGGATGCGGACATGGTATTGTGCATAAAATGGTCGCTCAGGCGCTTGAAGAATTGAATTTGCTCGAAAGAACAATTTTCATATCTCCTGTTGGTTGCGCGGTGTTTGCATATTGGTATTTTAATACTGATCATATACAGGCCGCACACGGTCGCGCACCGGCTGTAGCGACAGGTTTAAAGCGCGCGAATCCGGAATTAATTGTCGTTTCTTATCAGGGAGATGGCGATCTTGCATCAGCAGGAACAGCAGAAATTGTTCACGCTGCCGCAAGAGGAGAAAATATATCTGTCATTTTTATCAATAACGCTGTCTATGGAATGACGGGCGGACAGATGGCGCCGACAACTCTTGTCGGTCAAAAAACTACTACTTCGCCTTTTGGAAGAGATCCGGCATTTGCTGGACACCCGCTGAAAGTTTGCGAGATGCTTGCCACAACTAAAGCTCCAAGATACATTGAAAGAACATCGCTTGACTCGATGGTAAACCTTAACAAAACAAGAAAGGCCATTAAAAAAAGTTTTGATTTGCAGGCAAAAGGCGAAGGCTTCAGCCTGGTTGAAATTCTTTCACCATGCTCAACTAATTGGGGAATGTCTCCGCCGGAAGCGATGGATTGGATCGCTGATACATTAATTAAAGAATATCCGCTTGGCGTTTTTAGAGATGAACGCGCGTCCCTATCCGGCGATTAAATTTTAAATCTTACATTTCAGTAATAATAAATTGGAATGAATTTATTGGGAAGGTGAAAAATGACACATGAAATTATTTGTGCAGGTTTCGGTGGACAAGGAATTCTTTTTCTTGGAAAAATTCTCGCTTTTGGCGGGCTAGAAGAAAAAAAAGAAGTCTCGTGGATTCCTTCATACGGTCCGGAAATGCGCGGCGGAACATGCAACTGCTCAGTTGTAGTTTCAGACGATAAGCGAGTTGGAATGCCTGTTGTTGTAACGCCGAATATTGTTGTCGCGATGAACCGTCTTTCGATGGAAAAGTTTGAATCAACGATGGTTAAAGACGGATTTCTAATTTACAACACCACTTTAATTGAAATAAAACCACAGCGTAATGATATAAAAACAGCTCACGTTGCCGCATCGCAAATATCAAACGAACTTGGTAACGTAAAACTTGCAAATATGGTTATGCTTGGTGCTTTGCTGAAATTTGTTCCTATTATTAAAAAATCAACTGTTGAACAAATTATTCGCAAACAACTTACCGGTAGTAAAGCAAAATTCTTCGAGCCGAATATGAAAGCAATTGACGCCGGCGAAAAAGCAGTGGTAATAAAGTAGCACAAGCTTCCAGCTTGTGGATTAATGTAGTGATGGAGTAGTGGAGGGACGCTGTCCCCAGCGTCCTAAGTTGGAATAATGGATTGGTGGAGTAGTGGAGTAGTGGAGGGACGCTGTCCCCAGCGTCCTAAGTTGGAATGATGGATTGGTGGAATAATAAAAATAGTTAATAGTTATTGGTTAATTGTTAATAGGGTAAAAAGTCCCAGATAACGATTAACAAATAACGATTAACTGATAACTGATAACGAATAACAAATAACTGAAATGGGAAAACCAACCGGATTTATGGAGTTTACACGGATCGATCCTAAAAAAAGACCCGTTAAACAAAGACTCAAAGATTATAAAGAAATCGAACTGTCACTGCCTATTGAGAAGCTTACAAACCAGGCAGCAAGATGCATGGACTGCGGGATTCCATTTTGTCACGCTTTCGGCTGTCCATTATACAATTTAATTCCTGATTTTAACGATCTTATTTACAAAGGTCACTGGGAAAAAGCTCTTGAAGTTCTTCATTCCACAAATAATTTCCCGGAAGTAACAGGTAGAATTTGCCCTGCTCCTTGCGAAACCGCATGCACTCTTTCGATAAATGAGCCGGCAGTTACAATCAGGCAGATTGAACATCAAATTATCGAACGAGGTTGGCAGGAAGGTTGGATTAAGCCGCAGGTTCCATCTGTAAAATCCGGCAAAAAAATAGCTGTTATAGGTTCAGGCCCGGCAGGTCTTGCCGCTGCTCAGCAACTTGCAAGACAAGGTCATGAAGTTGTTCTATATGAAAAGGACAACCGTATCGGCGGTTTGCTACGCTACGGAATTCCGGACTTTAAATTGAAAAAAAGTATCCTTGACCGCAGAATGGAACAAATGGCAGCAGAAGGTGTTATTTTTGAACCTAATGTTTATGTTGGCAAAGATGTTTCCGCAGCATATCTCAAAAAGAAATTTAATTCAATTTTGATTACAGCAGGCGCAGGCACTCCACGGAATCTTAACATTCCCGGAAGAGATTTAAAGGGAATTTATTTTGCTATGGAATTCCTTGCTCAAAATAATAAACGTGTAGCCGGTGATGATATTCTCACCAATCGGATTATAGACGCAAAAGGAAAAAATGTTGTTGTTATCGGTGGCGGTGACACAGGTTCCGACTGTATTGGAACTTCAAACAGACAGGGCGCAAAACAAGTCACTCAGATTGAACTTCTGCCAAAACCGCCGGAAGAGAGGCTTGAAGATAATCCATGGCCGGAATGGCCACAGACACTTAGAACTTCTTCTTCACAAGATGAAGGGTGCAAACGTATGTGGAGCATTAATACCAAAAAATTCGTAAGTGAAAAAGGGAAAGTTAAAAAACTCCAATGTGTTAAACTTAAATGGGCAAAACCGGACGAAAATGGACGCGCTTCATTTAAAGAAATTAAAGACTCTGAATTCGAAATTAAAGCCGATCTCGTTTTCCTCGCAATGGGATTCGTTCATGTTGAACACGGACCGCTTGTTGAAGATTATAATTTGCAGCTTGACCAACGCGGAAATATTCAAACAGACGATAATTACAGAACTTCTGAAAGCGGTGTCTTTGCTGCAGGTGATGCAGCAACCGGCGCATCTCTTGTTGTTCGAGCAATAAATCATGGCCGATGCGCCGCGGAAGAGATTGATAAATTCCTGATGGAGTAAGTGAAATTCAAATCATAGATTTGAATTTAGAATTTAAAACTCCCCTCCTTAAAAAGGAGGGGTGACCGTAAGGGCGGGGTGGTTCTTTTTCACTTGAAAATTGAACATTTCTTGTTGAATATTGAATTTGTCCTTGTAGTCCTTATTCAACAAAACAAAATGGCAAAATTTATAAAAAGTTTTCTTTTCCTGCTTTTCGCAATAAATTCTTCCGCAGTTTCCATTCACGTGCAGGATTCAATCGGTAATCCAATTCCCGATGCAACGGTTTGTCTGGGTGTCCAAACAACCCTTTACGCAAAAACTGATTCCGGTGGAGATGCTGTAATTTCACAACCATCGGATGATAATTATCTTTTTATTGCCCGGCATTATAATTACGGACGCACAAATCCTCAATATATAAATACAGCCACTCAAAGTAATCTCATTTTTGTTCTTCCGCCGATTACTTGTCTTCGTGTTGCAACATATAACATGAAAGGAAATGATTATTGGGACAATTCACAAATTCAACCGCTTGCAAAAACTTTTTGGACTGTACAACCTGATGTTGTTTGTCTTCAGGAATGTCCTGAGGCAGGATTATTATTTGAGGAGTTTCAGAAAATATACATGCCTGATTATACAAGTATTGTTTCAAAATTCGGTTATTATGTTTACAATGGCTTTTTGTCTTTTTATCCAATCGAAAGTTCCTGGAGTTACGGTATTTCAGTAATGACCAGAGATTTATTATCCGCTACAATTGATGTTCCCGGAAGTTTGCCAATAACATTTTTAAGCGCTCATTTTAAATGTTGTTCAGGAGATTACGAAGGTAATAAACGAAATGAAGAAGCGCAATTTGTTGCAGAACACTGCTCAAATCTTTATGCTCAGGGTAAAATGTTTCTCTTTGGCGGAGACCTGAATGATGATCCAGGCCATCCGCGACCCCCTTCAAGAGTTCATTCAATTTTGCTCATTTCCAATCCCGCGGCAAACCTTGTTCAGATGGATATTAGAGATGAGCGAAACAACATCGACACCTATGTTGGTTATACTGACCGGCGTTATGATTTTTTATATCCTGTAAATGCTTTAACAGCGAATTTTATAGAAGGCAGTGTTTTCAGAACTGAAACAATGACTAATCGACCGGCATGGCTGGCATACAATGAAAGTGAATTAGCGTCTGACCATCGAATGGTTTACGCTGATTTTAACATTGTCCCGGAACCGGGAATCGTATGGATTTTTGGATTGTTGGAATTTTGGATTATTGGAAGAATATTTATTGAGATATAAATAAAAATTGAATTAAATTATAAACTTATGTTTTCTTATGTTCCTTATGTGGTTAAAAATATTAATTGGTGTTTATTTGTGTTCATTCGTGGTTAAAAAATATTGATTTGTGTAAATTCGTGTCAAAATATTATGGCTCAATGGAAAAAAGATAAATTCCCGAAACTACAGGCAATTATGATGGCTGCCGAAAGACATTCCCGTTGGGGAATTGCCGTTTTTTCGCTTGTCCTGGCAATTTTAATTCATCTGTTTTTCCTTTTAGGTTTTAAAATTCTTCCTCAGCCTGAAGGCAATTGGGAGGCAGCAAGCGTGCTAACGTGGGTAGAAATGCCAAAACCTTCAATAGCGCCCATTATTATCACCAAAACATTTTGGAATATAAAAATAAAAGGTGCTTTATCAAAATATATAAAAATTACCGAACAAGGATTTTCAAAGATAGATGTATCTGAAAATACATGTGAATTTAAAGTGGAATCTCCAAAAAAGAAAATGCAACACAAGCATGATAAACCGGTAATTATTAAAATTACTATTCCTGAAGGCGAAAAAGAATTGTCAATTATTCAATCGTCAGGTAATGTTGATTTTGACTCCGCTGCAGCCGCTTTTATAAACACATTACCAATAATGACAAATTCACTGCCGGAAAAAACCGGATATTTGAGTTCTATTGTTACTATTACTTGTGAACACGAAAAAATAAAATGACAATTTCTATCGGTACATTAATTGGTTTGCTTGCAATATGGCCAATGGCAGTCATACTCGCTCTCTGGCTTTTTGATGAGTTTAGATTGCGCAAGCGGCCTTTTGTACCTTCAAAAAAAGAAATGGTTGTATGCGAAATTTGCCTTCATAAATTTTTCTGTGATAAAGATTCCATTATTAATAAATGCCCGCAATGCGGCAGTCTGAATAAAAGGTAAAGTAGCATAAGCATCTTGCTTATGGATTAATGGATTGGTGGATTAATGGATTAATGGATTAATGGATTGATGGATTAATGGATTGATGGATTAATGGATTGATGGAGGGACGCTGTCCCCAGCGTCCTAATTGGATTGGAGGATATGGAGTGCAGGAATACAGAATTTTCGGGAAACGAAAATTCTTTTACTGCGCGAGCGCAAAGCGGTCGAATTTAATAGAATATTGGATTAATGATTAACCAAAATATGAACACCAAAAATAAAAATATCTATTGGGATGTCGTTATAATCGGCGCGGGACCGGCTGGACTTGCCGCGGCGCTAACAACCGCGCATCGCGGTCTTACGACATTAATCATTGAGGCAAAAGATTTTGCGGGTGGACAGCCGTTATTTCTTTATTCTAAAAAACAAATAATTACACTACCATCCCATAGATTTTAAATTCATATAATTCGTATTTTTTTCTTTGCGAGCTTAGCGCCTTAGCGAGATAAATTATTTTTTTATTCCCCCTTTTTTAAAGGGAACATGGGAGATTTTATTTCTGAACCCTAAGCTGGAAGCTTAGGTTACTTTACCACCAATTGAATTCATCAATTCAACAAAATTCGGGAAAGTTATTCCCGCAGATTCAGCGGTATCAATATTTATTGGATTTTCTGAACGTAAACCCGCAACGGCAAGCGACATAACAACACGGTGATCATCATAACCGTGCGCATCGCCGCCTTTAAGAGTACTTTCACGAATAATAAGTCCATCCGGCATTTCTTCAATATCAGCGCCGAGATTTTTTAATTCTTTGCACATCACGGAAATTCTGTCGGTTTCTTTTTCGCGAGCTTGCGGTACATTTACCAGCCGCGTTTCTCCTTTGGCAAAGCAGCCCGCGACAGCCATAGCCGGAAGAGCGTCCGGTGTTGCGTTCAGGTCGAGTTCCTTGCCGTTTAATTCTCCGCCGTTCACATTGACAAAATTTTCACCAATCTCGATTTTTGCTCCCATTTTTTCAAGCATTTTCACAACAGCTTTATCTCCCTGAGTGTCATTCATATCGAGACCGTTTAACGTAACGTTTCCACCGGTGATTGCAGCCGCAACGAGGAAAAAAGTTGCGGAAGAAAAATCGGCTGGAATTTCACGTGAGAACGGTTTGTATTTTTGACCGCCCGGAATTTTGATTTTTTTAAAATCAAAATTGTCAAATTTTATATTTTGATTTTTAAGCCAGTCAAGTGTCATTTCCACATAAGGTTTTTCATTCAACAAAGGAACATTGATTTCCGTGTCACCTTCCGCAAGAGGACAACTTATCAAAAGACTGCTGAGATATTGCGATGTCGGGCATTCAATAGTCGTTAATCCCCCCTTTAGTTTACCGCGGACAGCAAATGGTGCACAACCATTACCGCGTGTTGAAAAGCATTTTGCGCCAAGGTCGTTTAAAGAATCTATAAGCGATTGAGCTGAGCGGCGTTTTATTTGATAATCACCGGTAAAAGTCGTTTCCCCCGGAATAAGCGCTGCGGCTGAAAGCAGCAGATAGAGCGAAGTTCCCGAATTACCGACATCAATAATTTCAGTTGGTGGATTAGCAACGCCTTTGCCATTAACAATCCATTTATTCTCTTCTTCAATAATTTCAGCTCCGAATGCGCGACACGCTTCGAGACAGGAAATTGTATCGCCGGATTGAAGTGGATTAAGCAAAATCGACTGACCTTCAGCAAGAGTTGAAATTATCAGCGCGCGAATTGTGTGTGATTTTGATGCCGGGATTCTAACCTGGCCGTTTAGGATTGCTTTTTGTGATGTTAAGGTCATAATAAAATTACAAGGTTGTAAGGTTGCCCCGATAAATCGGGGTCTTAAGGTTATCCCGATGAAATCGGGATTTAAGGTTGAAAGGTTGTAAGATCACTAAAAAATGAAAATCTTTGGTTTTCATAGCTTTACGAGGATTCTCGGGAAAATTGGTTGCTAAAGAACCTTAAGTTCGCGCCAGCGGACAACCTTAAAGGAGCGAAGCGACTAACCTTAAAACCTTAAGTCCCGATTTATCGGGACTACTCTAAATGTGTAAATACGTTTCCCATTCGAAATAGTTATTAAATGCTTCTGCAATTGCTTCCGAAGATTCGCTGTAATTAATTGCGACGTGATGCTCAAAACCTTCTGTGCAAATATAATCAAGCAGAACAGGTAAATCAAGTATTTCTGCTACCCCGTATCCGCCGAATGTGTTCAATGGATCGTCTGTCATTTCTCCTTCACCTGTATAAGCGCGAACAACTCCTTCAGTATCATCGGTAGTTATTCTTGTAAAAGTGAAATCACCTTTTTTTATTCTACCGGTACAAGTTCCGTAAGTATTTGCTTTTCCAACACTGCCGGCAATAATTTTCTGATAATCCATTTTAACATTATTAAAAATTTTCTTCGGAAGATTTGAACAGTGAAATAATACGCATTTATCAATATCATCACCATAATTGTTGTTCCAGTCAGTTAACGCGCTCGGAATACCTGAAGCAAGAGTCATTGCGTACATGCTTAATGCGCCGCAGACGTCAACTTCGCAGGCCGAAGGGATAAGTTTATTTGACATCATGCTCATAATAGTGCATGGTGTAACGCCGAAAAATTCTTCCATAGAGGTCCAGCATTGAATTGCTGTAATATCGAGAGCGTTTTCTTTCATCCATTTATCCACCACCACGCCGAATTTAGCCATTTTAGTTAAGGCTGATTTCGGTACTCCGGTGCAGCTGATATATTCTGTTACATCTTTTAATTTTTTCACCACCGCTTTCTCTTTCGAAGAAAGTTTATCACACATACCAAATATTTCCGATAAGTCAATTGTTTCAACAGCTATCCCCTCTCGTTCAAGAATTTTTTCGCTGTATCTTACGGTATTGAAAGAGGTTGGTCGAGCACCAATTGCGCCGATACGTGTTTTTCTCAAACCGTTAGTCACGCGGCAAACAGCGGCAAAGAAATTCACATCTTCACAAAAAACATCAGAATCAACCGCTTCTGTATGAAACTGCGTTAATGTAAACGGTATTCCATATTGTTTAAGGTTATTACATACTGAAATTTTACCGCAAAAAGAATCCCTGCGATTTTGTATTTTCATCGTTTTCGGATCATCCGGCTCAGCTTGGATTAGAACCGGGACATCGAGCCCGGACATCCGAATTGCATTTGCGACACCTTTTTCATCTCCGAAATTTGGTAAAGTAACAATAATGCCGTCAATTTTATCAGCGTTTTTCTTGAAAAGTTTTGCACATTTAGCCGCATCTTCATAAGATTCAACCGAGCCGAATTTAGTATCATTCGGTGACAGGCAGACAGTATTATAATTCAGTTTTTTGAGAGTGTTAAGAATATTTTTTCTTCCTTGCTCTGCAAGGGAGTCAGGGAAGAATCCACGATTTCCGACAATTATTCCAAAAGTATTTTTTTTCATTTTGCTTTTTGTTTGTTGTTTATTTATTGCCTTTTCGAGCGTCGCCTAATTAAGGGACGCTCGAAAAGGGGGACTTTAACGCCGCAAAGCGACGTAAGCAATTAGCCTCGCATTTAAATGCGAGGAATGCGATTATCAAACGTATTCCGTCCGAAAAGGACGGTACATTTATTTTGCGAACAAATCGGCATAAATCATTCTTTCGTTGGTTCCGCCCTTTTCGGGCGGATATGTTTGGTTTCCCAATCCTCTTGTCCTTATCGGACATTGGGTTCGCTAACCCTTTTCGAATGTTCACTTAAAAAATTATACATAGTTCGAAATATTGTGTCAATGGACAAGATTGACCGGATGGACATGAAAATTTATAAATTGTGGAATTGAAAAATTGATTATCAGTCCATTACTCCATTTAGGACGCTGGGGAACCCAGCATACGCGGGTCGCGGCAGCG
>JAOZNZ010000098.1 GCA_029933535.1 bacterium
CTGGTTTGTTCATTTCTTTATTTTGGGTTTTCTTTAGGTTAATTAGAAATTAGGTTAATTAGGTTAATTTCTCCAGGTTACTTTTTCAATATTTCTTTCACGAAAGCTTCTGCAGGTTCGCGAACGGCTCTTGTAACGGCGCGGCTGGTAATAGTCGCGCCTGAAATTGATTCGATATATTCATCTGTTTTTTCTTTAACTACTTTCAACCCCGAGATAGGTTTATCGGAATATTGCGCCTGGAAGGCCGGAATTGGCGGTGGGCCGTCTTTTTTTTCTTCTTTTTTATTTGAAACTAAGCTGCCGACTTTACTCCATATAGTTCCCGATGACGGCAGAGTGTCCACTTCAGCGCCAAGGCCGGGAGTTTCCGCCTGACTCAGGACTTTAATAGCTTTAACAGTTCCATCAGGAGTAATGCCTGTCAATACTTCAACGATTGATTGATAGCCCATCACGCCGTACCGCAGGACATATCCTATAGTTTTGCCGGAAGAATCCATTGCATCATAATAGACAGCTTTTTTATCATGAACGTCAAAAGTTTTTTCATTGCTGAATTTTGTTGCGCCCGGGAAGGCGATTTTCTGTCCATTAGCAAGAGCGGCTTTTTTTGATTCCGCGATGCGGTTTTCAGTTGCCGCGCTAACGCCGTGGAGTCCCAATCCGGCGACACCTGCGATGATGAATAATACGAGAGCGTAATGGATAATGTTTTTCATACTAGAATTTATTAGAAGTTAGTAACAAGAAAGAATTTTGTTTATCGTCAACAAAATTTTCTATTTCATTTTTATGTCTTCGCAAAACATCTGCAATATGTTTTGTCGAGCAATTACCTAAGTTTACCCAGATAACCTTTGGTGGAAAACCGTAAGAGACACTCATCTGATAAAAATCAGAATCTTTTGTTAAAATAACGTAATTTTCACGCTGTGCTAAATCCCAAATTTTCATGTCAGTCGAACTTTCCGAATCGAAATCTTTTACATGTTGCATTTCGGGAAATATGTCATGCAACATAAATTTCAAGTAATGTGAAAGATTTTGATCAAGCAATAACATATTATGCAGGAATAGTAATTAACTTTCTTTCTCGTTCAGCTGCGAAAGCCAAGCATGCTCTAATATCAGTTTTTGTGAGTTCAGGAAAATCGTGAATAATTTCTTCTTCAGTCATTCCGGACGCAAGATATTCAAGAACATCATAAACTGTAATTCTAAGTCCTCGAACACAAGGTTTTCCTCCACGCTTATCAGATTCTATTGTTATATATTTTTGTAAATCCATATATTCACCTTTTATTTATTATTTAGTTCCGAAGACTTTATTCGGAAAGTATCTGTCTATCATAGGCACAACCGCGTTCATAAGAAGAATAGAATACGATACGCCTTCGGGATAACCGCCATATCGGCGAATTACATAAGTAATAATTCCGCATCCGATTGCGAAAATAATTTGTCCTTTTTTAGCTATTGGACTTGTAACCATATCGGTAGCCATAAACCAGGCACCGATCATTGCTCCGCCGCTTAAGATTGCGAACAAACCATCCCCGCTGAACAGTGAAAAAGGTTTTGCCGGATCACCGCCGAGAACAAAAGTAAATAAAGCCAGAGTAACGAGGTAATAAACCGGGATATGCCAGGTGATAATTTTTTTATAAAGCATATAAATTCCACCGAGAAGAATCAACAACGCGGAAGCTTCACCGATACACCCGCCGACATTGCCAATAAAAAGACCTTTATATAAAGCGAACTGACTTCCCCCGAATTGAGCAATAAGCGCGTCCATTCCATGTTCTTTCAACATTCCGAGTGGAGTAGCTGTAGTCGTCGCGTCAACTTGAGCCGCTTTACCAACAATTGTCCATGTTGTCATATCTTTTGGATAAGCTGCGAGGAGAAATGCGCGACCGATAAGGGCGGGATTAAAGATATTAAAGCCGAGACCACCGAAGCAATGTTTAGCGATCGCCATCCCAACGAAGGTGCCGATAACAGGGATCCACCAATTAATTTCCGGTGGAATGTTGCAGCAGACGAGCATACCCATAACGACGGCGCTGCCGTCATTAACGGAGACCGTAACGCCGCGCATTTTTTGAATAACCGCTTCAGTAATTACAGCAGTAGCGATACAAGTAGCCATTAGCAAAACGGAATGCCATCCGAACACGAAAAAGCTGTAAAGGCAGGTTGGAGATAAAGCGATAACGACGCCCCACATAATTTTGGGGATAGAGTCGTCAGTTCTGATATGCGGAGCGGAAGAAGTAAAGAGCATATATTTAATATTTACATATAGTTAAATTATTATATAATTAAAAGTATATAAAGCATTGTAATTATACACAATTTTAATTTTTGGGTCAAATGGCAGTCACGGACTAACACGGACTAACACAGACTAACACAGACGAGTGCAATCGACAATTTTTGATGATTGTAGCATTTCAATTAATTTATAAAATTTGGACTAATTTAATTTTCTTTTTCGTCAAAGCTGATAATATTCTGCCAACTGAACATATGCAGGAAGATTTCACGCAGATCGCCGAGGAATTTCAGATGTTCTGAATAAACGCATACACCGAAAGCGCTTCCGCCCGGAATATAATATTGTGAGATATCATCTATCAATTCGATTTGGACGGGAATCCGTCCCGGAGGAAGTTTACCTGAAAAGCTGATCATTTTCATTCCAATTGGCACCAACTGTCCTTCGGCGATATCGTCCCAGAGTTTTACAACTTTAGCTTTGAATGTTTTCCCCGGTACCGAGATAAAGATCACTTCAGCTTCCGCGCCCACTTTGATATTTTGAGTTGCATTAGGTCTGAATGCTGCGATATAATATGGTTTTTCTTTGATTACATAAGTCATAAGCGATGATATACGGAATGCTCCCGCCATAATCCCCTCGCGCACGCGGCTTTGAGTAACATGGCCGTCTGCAGGAGCCCGAATGGTAGTACTCTCCAGATTAAAGTTAGCTTTTATCAGTTGCGCTTTAATAGAGTCTATATCCGCTTGGTAACGCTCCAAATCATATCCTCTTCCGGCTTGCATTTTAATAAGTTTAGTTGTCTCTTTCAAACGTTTTTCTGCCAGTACCAACTCAGCCTTCAGCTGGTCAACCGTTGCTTGAAACGGAACAGGGTCGATTTGGAACAACGGGTCACCTTTTTTGAGAGGTTGGTTTGTTTTCACGAATACTTTGACCACCTTGCCCTTTACCTCGGCAGAGATGGGTGATGTTTGGAAATAGATTTTTGCATAGGGAGTATAAGGGTGAAAGTAGGCCATAGAAATATATATCCAAGCCATTAAGAAAGCGCCGCCAAGAGCAGTAGTTGTAACGCTCCATTTTGTAACGGGCAGGCGGAAGATTTTAAATGCGGCGATAGCGAGAGCGGCATATGTAAGCATCATAATAATATCCACAACTACACCTCCTTTTTTTTGTCAGATTTAACGAAGTGTTTATTTTTTGATTTATGGACAGCCTCAATAGCGATAATGCGATCATTTAAGCCATTGATTTTAGCTTGAAGTTTTTGGATTTCAGAAACTTTTTTAGCTTCTACTTCGGGTTTATAGTAGAAAGCCCATATCCATAGGAATGGCCACAAGACCTGTAATAAGAACAAGCTGACCCATGCAGCTGCTTCAATAGCATCAGCATGCGGATGGTTACGCTTTTTAGCAATCGAGATAGGGATATCGTGAATAGCGACAATGCCGTAAACTATCAGCGTAATGACGGCAGTCCAGATACCCAGTGTTACCCAGTCAAAAGTTGTATACATGGTTTTGTTCCTCTAGAGGGATATTATATAAATATTGAAATAATTATACATTTTTTATCAAAGATTGTAAAGTGTTTGTTTTGGACAGACACGGACTATCACAAACAGACACGGACTGACACGGACAGGGTCAATTGGCTATTTTTGTTGATTTTCCGGCTTGGAGGATTTTTAGCAGGGAGGAATTATTGAGAATGGCGGAGCGAAAAGATTAATTTTTTCTGAAGAGTTATTTTTGGCTTCGCTATAAAGTTCGTTAATATTTTTCCCTGTGACGGGATGAATTACTTCTCCGGCGATTTCTTTTAAAGGGGTCAGGACGAAAAGACGTTCAGACATTCGAGGATGAGGAAGGATAATATTTTCATCATTAGAGATTAAGTTACTGAATAAGAGAACATCAATATCAATAATTCTCGGGGCGTTTTTTACCGAGCGTTTTCGACCGATTTTTTTTTCGACATCGAGGATTATTTTTATAAGTTTGCCGGGTTCCAGTTCAGTTTCAATTCCGATTACGGCGTTAAGAAAAGCCGGAGAGTTGTTATTGCAATCTACCGGAGAGGTTTCATATACGGCTGAGCAGGCTGTAACGCGAATATTGCGAGAGTTTAATTCAGTGATTGCTGTAGCCAGATTATCCAATCTGCGATTGAGATTAGAGCCGAGGGAGAGGAATATATTAGGCGATGAAGACATAATGGACAAAATGGACATAATGGACAAAATGGACAATTACATCATTCCGCCCTATTTGCCTGGCAATTAATTTACAATTTCAAGCATGCAAAATCACATTTATAAAAATGCTTGGCAATAGATATGCCTACAAACATTTAGAAATTTAATTTGATTTTTTCTACAAATCAAATTTCCTCAGCCGTGCCTTTGTCTTATCAAAAATCGGCACGGCAATTTAATAAATACCGAGTTTGGCGATTCTTTCAGCGGCTTCTGCTAGACGTTCTTTTGGAGCAGTTAGAGTCATTCTGACAAATCCTTCTCCGCTTGGTCCGAAACCATTGCCCGGAGTGCTTACAATAGCAGCTTCCTCGAGAAGTTTCATTGTAGTTTCAGCGGAGGTCATTCCTTTTGGAACGGGGGCCCAGACATAGAACGCTGCTTCCGGCGGAACGACATTACAGCCTGCTTTTTTCAGACCATCACAGAGGACATCACGACGTTCCTGATAAATTTTCAAAAGATTTTCGTGGAATTCAGGAGGACCGTTTAGGGCGGCAATAGCGGCGTCCTGTACAGCGCCGAAGATACCGGAATCGAGGTTAGCTTTTATTTTAGCGAGACCTGCGAGGACGTTTTTATTACCGAGCGCGAAAGCCACGCGCCACCCTGTCATATTAAAAGTTTTTGAGAGTGAATAGAATTCGATACCGACATCTTTAGCGCCATCAGCTTCGAGGAACGAGTGAGGTTTTTTGCCATCATAATATACATCACAATAAGCAGCGTCATGACAAACAATAATGTCGTATTTATTTGCGAAAGCAACTACCTCTTCAAAAAAGCTTAAAGGAGCAGTGACCGCGATAGGATTATTCGGATAGCAGAGAAACATGATTTTTGCTTTACGGGCAACATCTTCCGGGATAGCAGCCAGGTCGGGCAAGTAATTATTTTCTTTAACCAGCGGCATCCAATGAGTTTGCCCTTCAGTAAAAAGAGTTCCGGAATGATAAACAGGATAACCCGGTTCAGGAACAAGAACAACGTCGCCCGGATTAACGAAAGCGAGATGGATATGACCGATACCTTCTTTAGAGCCCAGCAGTGGCAGGACTTCGGAATTTTCATCAAGCGAAACGCCGAATCTATTTTTATAGAAATCCACAATAGAGCTGCGAAGTTCAGGTTTTCCCTGGTCGAGAGCGTATTGATGATTATCCGAATTATCAGCGGCGACTTTTAGAGTATTGATAATATGTGGTGGAGTTGGGAGGTCAGGATCACCAACGCCGAGATTAATAACATCTTTACCTTGAGCGATAACTTTTCTTTTAACTTTATCTATTTCCGCAAAGAGGTACGGCGGAAGTTTTTGCAATCTGTGAGCGAGAGTAGTATTTACGGGCACGATTTAAGCTCCTATTAATGATTATAATATCAAGTATTGAATTAGTAAGAGATTATAACAAATGTGTGTATAAAAATCAAAGTATCAAAGCGCAGTTGGCTTTTCTATTTTGTGATAATTTTGATAGAACTATTTATCGATTGTATGTTTTAATTTGTTTTTGTTCCGATAACGTATCAGGACAAAAACAAATTATGGTTAATAAGATTATCATTGTTTTATCGGGATTGATTTATAATTTTAAATTCATCCTAAATTCTCAGGATGAATTTTCTCCCAATACCGAGAACTAATAATTGCGCCAATGGCGCCATGCTAATATAAATAAAGGCATAATAAATACAATTGAAACTGTTTCCGGCACAACCATAATCGACCCAACGGACGCGCTTGCCGGCAATCCCGGTCGCGGAGAGAAAGTATCTTTTACCCGCGCGCGCACATAAACACCAGTCGGATATATGTCCGCGATGACCAGTCCGATGAAGCCACCATTTCCGTCCAGTTCATCATCAAGGATGCGCCATGCCGTTTCGCCTTCGAGGAGGAATTCCACCATTACCGCCTTACCGGGCAATTTATTGTCGCCACCGTCTTCCACGCAATCAACAATACCTTCGATAAAATCTATATCAGCATATGGCGCGACAGTGAATTGAAGCACGTATGCCGGATTGACATTTGAGAGAACAAGCGCACCGGGTTGCCAAGCGCAATTAATATTACCGGGCCAGTCGAGAGTTGTATCAGGAGCGACTGTATCGGCGTAAAATGCCGCGCCGGTGATAGTTGTATGAGAGAATGCCCGCATCCACCCCCGGCTGCTTCGATTTGATATTGAGAATCCCACCGAAGAAGCGACGAATCCCGGTTGACCTGCATCGGTTGCATTTGTCAGCACCAGTTCATCCCCCATCCGGGTCATTCGCACTGTATCTTCATGACAATTGTAAGGAACAAAATAGCCAAAAGCATCACTTCCGTCCGGGATATTTTCGTTCCACCGATTTGTTGTTGGAGCCGCAAACGCGTTAATGCCATTTGTTTCTGATGCAAGACACTGCACGCGCAAACCGACCGGTGCCGGAACGCCACTGCGCAGCATAAAGTGATGTTTTTCTCCAATACTGTAAGGAGAATTTGTTGAAACCAAAAACCGTTCACGCGGACCGTATAAAACAAGAGATCCTTCACCATCCGTGCCGGTATGACCGGCGCCGGGATTTACTGTGATGTTTGTTGATGGAAAAGACATTTCAATATAATATATCGCAATTCTACCTCCACCACCCGCGCCTGCATCGCCTCCTTCCGCGCCGCCATTAGCCTCAACAGTTCCATTACCTGACAACGATACGGTCTCCACCAGAATTGCCCCGCCGCTTCCTCCGCCGACATAGCCGGGGCCGTTTTCACCGTTTGCTTTCAGAGCGCCCTTTAGTTCAAAAGTTGTGGCAGTAACACGAATTTTTCCACCGCCACGTGTTTCGGAACCGCCGGAACCGAGTGATACCGGATAGAAAATATCACCATATATGGGACATGATTCACCACTACGATTTTCTCCTCGACCGCCATAGCTTCCGCCGGATCTGCCCGTGGTTCCCGGCCGTGTTGTACCACCGCGCTCACTGACATTAATTTGAGAATTTGTTTCGACATATACCATTTGAGCCATAATATTCAGCCCGTTTGTATAGCCGGCCACATGGCTGAGCAGCGAATTATCGGTTAGAATAACTGCATTGCTGAATCCAAAGATTCCGGCGTGTGTCCACTGTCCGTTTGTAAGTATAATATTCGGTCCGGCAACGTTTCCGGTCATTGTTACATAAGCGCCTGAGAGGACAGTATCAGTAAGATACAGATCGTTGCTAAGCGTAAGATCAAGCCGCGCTTTGTTGTTCACGAACAGGCGGTCAAACCTGTTTGTAATCATCGCGATGTCTGTTGGCCGGTAAGAAGAATACTCAAGATTCATATTATCGAGAATCATCCGGCCATAAGTTTCTGCATTATTTTTAATATAAATAGTTCCAGCACCACCGTTATATGTTGAGCTTCCGGCATTTTCTCCTGCACATTCAATCTTGTTCAGATTAAATCCTGCGATAGAATCGTAATGGATTGCAATTCTTCCTCCGCCACCGCAGGCACCATCTCTTCCTTTAGCTCCACCGTTTGCCTGCATCATGCCATTACCGGTAAGAGTTCCCGCTTCAACGAAAATAGAACCGCCGCTGCCGCTGCCGGCATATTCCGGAGCATCTTCACCATTAGCCTTCAGCACGCCGTTCAGTTCAAACGTTGTAGCAGTAATATGAATTTTCCCTCCGCCGAGTGTGATTGGACCGCCGGAACCCAACTCTTCCGGCAGAAAAGGATCTCCATACGTTTCGCATGAGATTCCTATACGATTTCCGCCACGCCCGCCATAACTTCCACCGGATCTGCCGGTTGTGGCAGGTAGCGATCCCTTGCCGCATGCTGTGACATCGATTAGAGAATTAGTATCGATTTCAACCAGTGTAGCGGCAATTTCCAATCCGTTTGAATATCCGGCAGCATGGCTTAAGAGAGAGTTACCTGAAAGAGTTACTGTATTGCTAAAGCCGAAAATGCCGGCGTGAGTCCACGTACTGTCAATGAGGTGAATATCCGGTCCGACAATATTTCCCTCTACAGAGACATAGCCGCCTGAAATAACCGTTTCAGTCAAGTATAAAGTGTTACTCAGTGTTAAATCCAATCGTGCATTACAACAAACATACAGCCGATTAATTTTGTTCAATATCATTTCCATATCACTTGGAGTGCTGCTGCTTGATGCAATACCCATATTATTGAGAATTAGTTGTCCGTAAGTTTCAGCATTATTTTTGAGATAAATAGTTCCTGCACCACCATTCCGCGATGAACTCCCTGCATTTGCGCCTGCACATTCAATCGTGTTAAGATTAAATCCTGCGGCAGAATCGTAATAGATAGCAACTCTTCCGCCACCGCCACCGCTGGAAGCACTGCCCCCACTGTGCCCGCCGCTTGCCTGCATCATACCATTACCTGTAAGCGTGCCTGCCTCAACGAAAATAGAACCACCACTCCCGCCACCGGCATATGATGGAGCGTCTTCACCGTTAGCTTTCAGCACGCCATTGAGTTCAAGAGTCGAGGCAGTAATATGAATTTTCCCACCGCCAAGTGTGATGGGTCCTCCGGAACCCAGATCAACCGGCATAAAAGTATCTCCATACGTTGTGCACGAACTTCCGCTGTACTCTCCGCCGCGTCCACCATAACTTCCACCTCCCCTTTCCGTAGTGCCCGATCGCGGTCCCGAACCACATGCAGTAACATTAATTTGAGAATTAGAATCAATTGCAACCAGCGCTGCATCAATTTCCAAAC